>NZ_MUET01000020.1:0-51320 GCF_001995685.1 Salinivibrio sp. IB282
CCAGTTATTGACAATTTAGACAGCTCATTTAACTACTTTATCGAAAAAAGACATGATTTATCTCTACCTATATGCACAAATAGCAGGTTAACCCCCATTTTCTTGCTAACTTGTTGGTTTTAAGGCTATTGATTTAGCCTCACGCTGTGCTTAATGTGCAATGACTGCCCGCTTTAGATAAAAAATTCAACATTCGGGCAACAGGAAGTTAAAAATCAATATTGCGGGAATGTGCTATTTCTTTCATATCGACCCAAAAAACGCAGCCTCACAACACTGCATATTTGGATGGACGTAAAGAAAGGCGATTCGCAAAGGAGTAAGTAGATATGAAAAGAGAACAATGGGGCWCACGCGCTGGGTTTATCTTGGCTGCCGTGGGGTCAGCAGTCGGCCTAGGGAATATTTGGCGGTTCCCTTACATGGCCTATGAGAACGGTGGCGGGGCCTTTTTTATTCCATACCTTTTCGCCATGCTCACCGCGGGTATTCCATTTATGATTATGGAATTTGGGCTAGGGAAAAAACTGCGCGGCTCATCGCCCGTGGTCTTTTCCAAGCTCAATACCAAATTTGAATGGCTGGGATGGTTTCAAGTTTTAATCGCGGCCACCATTGGGATTTACTACGTGGCCGTGATTGGCTGGGCCATTTCCTACTTTGGCTTTTCGTTTG
This sequence comes from Salinivibrio sp. IB282, assembly GCF_001995685.1. Lineage (NCBI taxonomy): Bacteria > Pseudomonadati > Pseudomonadota > Gammaproteobacteria > Vibrionales > Vibrionaceae > Salinivibrio > Salinivibrio sp. IB282. Next base: position 676 of record NZ_MUET01000020.1, read on the forward strand.
GCCAAGATTGGGGCACGGATACCAACGCGTTCTTCTTCTCCGATTACCTAAAACTCGGGGAAAACTCTCCCACCAGCTTGGGTGATTGGCAGTGGCACATCGCGATTCCAATGATCATCGCTTGGGCTATCACCTATGCAGCGGTTTTCCGTGGCGTGAAAGGCGGCATAGAGAAAGCCAGCAAAATCATGATGCCTTTGCTATTTATCATGGTGTTGTTGCTCATTGGCCGCGTGGTAATGCTGCCTGGTGCGCTAGATGGTTTAAACTATCTGTTCTCGCCTGACTTTAGCAAATTGGCCGATGCCAGTGTGTGGTCCGCCGCCTACGGGCAGATCTTCTTCACACTGTCAGTGGGCTTTGCCATCATGCTTGCCTACTCTAGCTATTTGCCAGAAAAGTCTGACGTCAACAATAACGCCTTGATGACGGTGTTGATCAACTGTGGTTTCTCGATTGTCGCCGGCGTGCTGATCTTCTCCATTCTTGGTTATATGGCCGCGGAGCAGAGCAAAGGGATCACCGACGTGGTCAGTGGTGGGGTTGGTCTAGCGTTCGTCACCTTACCCGCGGCGATTAATCTGCTCCCTATCCCTTATATTCTTGGCCCGCTGTTCTTCCTGGCGTTGGTTGTTGCTGGCTTGAGTTCGCACATTTCCATCATCGAAGCCGTCACATCATCCATCATGGACAAACTCAATGTGACTCGCCAAAAAGCGGCGACAGCCGTCTGTGGTGTGGGTTTTGTCGTCTCAATGGCGTTCGCCACTAACGGCGGTTTGTTGCTGCTAGATTTGGTCGATTACTTTGTTAACAACGTTGCACTGCTCACAAGCTGCTTGCTTGAGCTACTCTTGGTCGGCTGGCTGGTTAAACTATCAGACATCCGTCAATATGCTAACCGTATCTCTGAGTTCAGCGTGGGACAGTGGATGGAAATTTGTATCCGCTTTATCAGCCCCATTATGCTGGCGGTGATCTTGGTGAAAAACCTGATTGACACCTTCAACGAAGGCTACGGTGGTTACGCACAATTCGAATTACTGACCCTAGGTTGGGGCTTGGTCGCTGCCATGCTTGTGGTAGGGATTATCGTTAATAGCACCACACCCCCTGCTCGCGATATGGAGACAGACGCATGACAACAGGCGCAATTATCATGATGCTTATCGGCTTTGCCGTCACTTGGGGTGGCGCGGCTTTATGTATTCGTAAAGCCATGCACAGCAATAGCGAATAGCGAATAGCGCGTCACGGTTCATAACACACTGTGATGTCAACCAAAGCCCTCTTCAATGGAGGGCTTTGTCTTTTTCACGCTCTCGCGTCGTCATGCGATGCACTATCTGCCTTTTTTATACCTTTACCCCTCCTGGGTGTCTGCTCTGACATCATCACCAATACGGCTATCAACAAGTCGCTGATTATTTACACAAAGTGCGGCTTTGTTTGTAGCATCTCAACGATAAAGCACCGATAATGGGGACACTGACTATAACAACGAGGACAATGGCGATATGGCTTCAGCCAAACGCATCTTAGTGGTCGACGACGATGTCGAAATTCGTGAGCTTCTCCAAGCTTACCTCACCAAAGCGGGTTACGAAGTCATGACCGCGCAAAACGGTCATGAGATGCAAACTAAACTGGCTGTCCAATACCCGGATTTAATTTTACTCGACGTGATGCTTCCAGGGGATGATGGCTTTACCCTGTGCAAAAGTATTCGTAAAGATTCGAGTGTGCCTATCATCATGCTCACCGCCGTGTCAGACGAAACCGATCAAATTGTAGGGTTAGAGTTAGGCGCCGATGACTATATCGCCAAGCCCTTTAGTCCGCGCCAATTGATCGCCCGTATTCGTGCATTACTACGTCGCACCCAGCAATTACAGGAAACGACTTTGTCCCGACCCAAAGCGATTCGGTTCGGCCAGTGGCGTCTTGAGCCTGCCACCCAGCAATTGCATCACGTTGTCACTGGTATGGAAATAGAGTTGTCGGCGTCTGATTATGCCCTGCTGATGTTGTTTATCGACCACCCACACCAATTGCTCGATCGTAATGCGATTAGCCAAGCGACACGAGGCCGCGATGCTCAGGCGCAAGAGCGTGGCATCGATGTACAAGTTAGCCGCTTACGCCAGCGCTTACGTGATACTGGCAAAGCGAACTTGATTAAAACCGTGCGTGGTGCGGGTTATATGTTTGTGGCTGAGATCCAATATGAATCATGACTGGCTAGAAAAGCTGATCCCCCGCTCTTTGCTTTCCAGAACCCTGCTATTGACGCTGCTATCCGTGGTCTTAGCGCAAGGGATCGCGACGTCAATATGGTATACCCAGTCAAAGCGAACCCAGCTAGAGGGGTTAGAATCCGCATCGGCGAGCTTGGCTAACATGTTTGCCTCAACCACCACCTTTTTTCAATCCTTGCCCGTTGCTTACCGGCATGTTGCACTTAACCAGTTAAGGAATATGGGCGGGACACGATTTTTTGTCTCCTTCAACAAAGAAAAAATCGAAATCACGCCCATTGAAGAGACACAGGCGAAAAAGGTAGCGACCCGCACCGTATCGGGCATTCTCCATGAGCAGCTCCCGTCATTGAATACGATTGATGTTGATTTTTCGCGCCCTGAAACCTTACGCGTGCTCAATAACGACATTTTATTGCAAGACTTGCCCAAGTCCTGGGCACATCACACGTTAAGTTTAGAGCCATTAAACCCACCCATTTTGGTGGTACAAATGGAGCTGAAACAAGATGAGTGGATCTATATCGCCGCGTTGTTGCCTGCGCCCTATGTGACGCTCGACGACACCCTGATTACCGCCGATCAAGTGGTCTTTATTGTGGTGATCACTGCGCTATTACTGTTTTTTACTTATATCTTGATTCGCCAGCAAGCTCGACCATTGAAACGACTCGCTAAAGCAGCAAACTTATTTAGCACCGATATCGAGCAGCCACCGCTTAAGGAAGAAGGCGCGGCTGAAATCGCGATTGTGACACGAGCGTTTAACCGTATGCAGCGTCGCTTACAACGCCACCTGCGTGAGCGTGAGACCTTATTTCGCTCCATGTCGCATGATTTAAAAACGCCCATCACCCGCTTACGTTTACGGGCAGAATTAATCGATGACGACGTACAAGCAGCGAAGCTCAATAAAGATTTAGATGATCTTGAAATCATGGTTAAAGGCGCGGTACAAACCGTCAGAGACACCGATATCCATGAGAATATGGCGGCTATTGATGTCATTGATTTCTTGGCGATGATTGTCGAACCACACAATCAAAACCGTATTCGAGTCAGTATTGAAAGTGACGTGGTGCCTCCGTTTACTTGCAAGCCACTCGCCTTTAAACGCTGCTTATCCAATTTAATTGATAATGGTGTGAAATACGGCGATAAAGTGACGATTTACGTCATGGACGCCAAACACACGTTAGATATTACCCTGATTGACGAAGGGCCAGGTATTCCTGAGCAAGCGCTCGACTCAGTGTTTGACCCTTATGTACGCTTACACGATGATAACGACGGTTCCGGGCTTGGTTTGGGGATTGCACGCGATATCATCCACGCGCATGGCGGGGATATGGTGCTTAGTAACCGCAGTGAAGGTGGCCTGCAAGTTGATATCAGTTTTCCGCGGGTAGAAGAATAATGGCACGCTTAAATAGATACCTCTCTCACTGGATCATCAGTGGCATGTTTGCCACCTACAGCCTTGCAGTGTCCGCCAGTGATGTTGAAGTTTTACACTGGTGGACATCTGCCGGTGAAGCCAAAGCCGCCTCTGTCTTGCGAGAAGGTATTGAGCAACGAGGCCATCAATGGCAAGACTTCGCGGTCGGTGGTCGCGCAGGGATAAGCGCGATGAACACCCTGAGGATCCGTGCCATCAGTGGTAACCCGCCCCTTGCGGCACAAATCAAAGGGCCAGAGATCACCGAGTGGGCCCGTTTAGGCTTTTTACGCAACCTCAATGAGATTGCGGAAGCGGAACACTGGGAAGATAAAATCCCTGCCCCACTACGTGATGTCATGCAGTACCAAGGTAACTATGTAGCGGCGCCCATTAATATCCACCGAGTAAATTGGCTATGGATTAACTTACGTGCGTTTGAGGCCGCGGATGCTGATGTCCCGACCGACTTTGATAGCTTTTTTACTGCGGCAGATAAACTTAAACAGGCAGGCTATATTCCCCTTGCCCTAGGCGGCGAGCCATGGCAGGTCGCGACACTTTTCGACAGTTTGGCGCTATCAGTGTTGGGACCACAAGATTATCAACGAGCCTTTTTAGACTTTGACCGCAAAGCGCTGCTGAGTGACGATGTGGTTAAAGCCTTTACCCTGTTGGCGAAGATGCGCCAATACGTGGATGACTCAGGCCAAGGGCGCAACTGGAGCGACACCACACGCCTACTCATTGATAACCAGGCGGGTATGCAAGTGATGGGTGATTGGGCTAAAGGCGAGTTTTTTGCCGCCAACCAACAAGAAGGCAACGCCTTTACCTGTGTCGCCTTCCCGGGAACAAAAAAAGCCTTTAGTTACAACGTCGACAGCTTTGTGTTTTTCAAACCCAATAACCAAAGTGAGCGACAAAGCCAAACAGACATGGCCTCGTACCTACTCACACCACAGTTCCAGCGTGACTTTAACCGTTACAAAGGCTCGTTGCCTATTCGGTTTGATGTGCCCCTCCCCCAGGGGGACCGATGTGCACAGCAATCGCGTGATGCGTTTATTTATGCGCAGGAGAATGGCACCTTAAGCCCCAGCATGTCACACGGTCTTTCTACCACACGTTATGTACAAAGCGCGGTGTTCGATGTGATTAATGAGTTCTTCTATAACCCTGAGCAAACGCCGCGTGAAGCCACCGAGGCACTGTATCGCGCGATTTTATCCGCGCAAGCGTGATCCCGCTATGGTTTGTCGCCACACAGGTATAGCCAGCCCTTCTCAACCGGTAATTGGCGCTTGCGTAGGGCTGGGATCGCGCTAGTCACAAGGAATAAAAGCGATATCTGGCGGCAGCGTCGAATAGTTGCTCAGTACATCGTTAGTGAACACATAGTCGAACTGACTTAAGGTTGTCACTTTCACCGGTGCGCTGCGCTGCCACTTTGATCCATCTGCCACCAACCAACGCGCACTCGCCGCGCTAAGCATGGTGTCACTGACATCTGCTTCATCGGGTGAAAACTCACACACCCATCCCTCTTCATTGACCGCCGCACAGCCGATAATGGCGATATCCGGTTGGAAACGAGATAGGAACTGAAGCACTGAGTGGCCAACCATGTCTTGGTCATTGGCGCGCAACTTCCCCCCTGCCAGCCAAATATCAAGGTCAGGGTTCGCCCCCAAAATGTGCGCGATCTGGACGTTATTGGTGATTACGCGAAGGTTGCGTCTTGTTAATAGCTGCTCAGCGATCGCAGAAACCGTGGTACCGATCCCAAGCATCACTGTCGCCCCCTCAGGAATGTGCTCGGCCACGGCCCGTGCAATCGCCGTTTTCACACCACTGTGCCGTTGCAAACGGCGCTGGTAATCGCTATTGACATGCGCAGAGGGCATATTAATGCCACCATGGTGACGTCGAGCTAAGCCCAGCGCACAAAGCTGATTAATATCACGACGAACCGTCTGCGTCGTAACCGAAAACTGCGTGGCTAAATCATCCGTTTCTAGGTGCTCTGTTTTTGCTAATTGCGCTAATATTTCGCGCTGACGCCAATTCAACTCTGCCTCTTGTGGCACGTATGCTCCTTGCTGTCAGAAAATGCTCGACCGCTCATCGACCAAGTCGTTTAACCCTGTGTTAGCACGGGTGTGTTAAGTATTTGCCCGGATCGTCGGTGATCATCATATCTACGCCCCAAGCCCATAACGTGTCAACTTCAGCTGGCTCATTAGGGGTATAACACTTCAATACTAAACCTGATTCTTTCACGGATTTCGCTTTGTCTTGCGTGAGGTGGCGATAGTTGCAGTGAATACTAAACGTCGCTAAGTCCCGAAACTCATGCCAATTGTCAGGGATCGTTTCCCATAAAATCGCCCGCGCTAACTCAGGCATTTCATCACGAACAATCGCGAGTGCTTCAAGAGAAAAAGACGAGACTAATACCTTCTCGGTGCTGATAGGGCTTGCCGACAAGCAAGCAAATATCGCGCGGCATAAGGCAGGAATATCGCTACCCGGGTAGGTTTTTATCTCAAGGTTGATATGAAGTGCATCACGGTGCGCTTGGGCTAAAACGGCCGCGAGCGTGGGTACCCTTTCATACCCAAACACGGGTGAAAAATGTCCGCCTGCATCAAGCTGCTGCAAGTCTGCCAAGGCGGTATCTTTTAGCGCCCCTGTCCCATTCGTGCAACGTAACAAAGTGTGGTCATGAAACACCACGGGCACCCCGTCTTGGGTCAATTGCACATCGACCTCCACCCAGCTTAATCCCATCTCTCGCACCTTTGAAATAGACGCTAACGTATTCTCTGGTGCATGAGCGGCGACACCTCGATGTCCGCATAATTGTTGTGGTGCGATTTTCATTTGAACAGTCTCATTTCAATCGGTCATTCGGGTATTGTAGGACAGCGTTCACCGTATTGTCTCGCGTAACTATGACAGTGTTTTTACGAATAAGTGGTTGCGGTTACAGCATTTTCATCATCAAAACACGCTCTATTTAACATTTTTTTTCACACAACATGAGACGGCGGTCAAAAGTCATACAATTGTCATCTCCCTTTTCGTTTGGGTTCATATTATGTTCATTTTTGTTCATTAAGTTGCCGAATGAACATTACCCAATCCTCAAAAGGAGTGACGCATGAAAACCCAACGCTTAACCGCGCTTTCTTCGGCCCTGTTGCTGGCCTCTTTTTCTGCCAACGCGACAACCGAAATCGAATGGTGGCACGCAATGGGCGGAAATCTTGGCGAAAAAGTGAATGAAATTGCCGAGAAGTTCAATGCCAGTCAGGATGACTATTCCGTCAAACCCGTCTACAAGGGTAACTACACCGAAACCATGACAGGCGCCGTATCGGCATTCCGCGCCAACAAGCAACCTCATATCGTCCAGGTGTTTGAAGTCGGCACCGCGACCATGATGTCAGCAAAAGGAGCGGTGTACCCTGTCTATGAGCTGATGGAAAATGCCAACGTCCCGTTTGACCAATCTGACTACCTCTCTTCTGTCACGGGTTATTATTCGGATGAAGATGGCAATATGCTGTCGATGCCGTTTAATAGCTCAACGCCCGTGCTGTATTACAACAAAGACCTATTTGCTAAAGCTGGCGTTAATCCTCCCAAAACCTGGGAAGAGGTTGAGCAAGTATCTGAGAAACTGCTTGCCAATGGTGCTCAGTGCGGCTTCACGACTGGTTGGCAATCTTGGGTACAAATTGAAAACCTCGGCGCTCGCCACAATGCCCCCATTGCCACCAATGACAATGGCTTTAGCAGTGTCGATAACAAGATGCTGATTAACCAGCCTCCGTTTGTGGATCACATTGCCAAAATGGCGGATTGGCAACAGGCTGGCATTTTTGAATATGGCGGTCGCCGCTCTGACAGTGCTCCGCTGTTCTACAGTGGTGAATGTGCCATGTATATGAACTCGTCAGCGTCTTATGCCGGTGTGCGTGAAAGCGTGAAAGATTTCGAGTTTGGTGTGGCGAAACTCCCTTACTGGGACAAAGCCGTTGAGCAGCCAAGAAATACCATCATCGGTGGCGCAACGCTTTGGGTTCTACAAGGCCACGAGTCAGAAGAGTATAAAGGCGTCGCCCAGTTCTTCTCCTTCTTGTCTCAACCTGAAATCCAAGCCGACTGGCACCAGTTCACCGGTTACTTACCCATTACCCACGACGCCTATGAGCTAAGCAAGAAGCAAGGCTTTTATGCCAAAAACCCAGGCACGGACATCGCGATTAAGCAGATGACCGAGGTCGAACCAACGCCTGCTTCGAAAGGGATCCGCTTAGGTAACTTCGTGCAAATCCGTGACGTGATTAACGAAGAGCTTGAGACTGTATGGTCCGGCGATCAATCGGCTCAAGAAGCGCTGGATGAAGCCGTTGAGCGCGCCAATGGCTTGCTTTCAAAGTTTGCGAAAGCCAATCAGTAAACAGTTAATTCCTTCCATAAAAAACCTTGTTGTATGACGGAGCGGTATAAACTGCCGCTCCACTTTTTGAGAAAGCCTATGTCCAATAAACCCACATTTAATCATTGTGCGTTTCCCATTTTACTACTCGCGCCTCAATTGCTGATCACCTTTATCTTTTTTATCTGGCCAGCGGCGCAGGCAGTATGGCAATCCACCTTGTTGGAAGATCCATTCGGTCTCAGTACCGAGTTTGTCGGTGGCGAAAACTTCACTGAGTTGCTGGGAGACGCCAGCTATTATCGCTCTTTTTTGACCACCTTGTTCTTTAGTTTTTCTGTTGCAGGCATCGCACTGCTATCGGCGCTTGTGCTGGCGGTGATGGCCGATCGAGTCATTAAAGGGGCGGCAGGCTATAAAACGCTATTGGTATGGCCCTACGCCGTCGCTCCCGCTGTCGCAGGGGTGCTGTGGTTATTCATGTTCAATCCCACTGTCGGTGTATTGGCCCATGCGCTAAAAGCCATGGGTTTAGACTGGAATCCGTTTATCCATTCTGGCGATGCCATGACCATGGTGATCATTGCCGCCACATGGAAGCAGATTAGCTACAACTTCCTCTTCTTCCTCGCCGGGCTGCAATCCATCCCTCGCTCATTGGTGGAAGCGGCAGCCATCGACGGCGCAGGCCCGGTAAAACGCTTTTTTACCATCATTTTCCCATTGCTCTCTCCGACCTCTTTTTTCCTATTGGTCGTGAACTTGGTGTACGCCTTTTTCGAAACCTTTGGGGTGATTCATGCCATGACACAAGGTGGGCCTGGGCAATCCACCACGACGCTGGTGTATAAAGTGTATGCAGACGGTTTTGTCGGCCTCAATATGGGCTCATCCGCCGCGCAATCCGTGGTGTTGATGATCCTCGTGGGTGCATTAACCGTGATTCAGTTTAAATATGTTGAAAAGAAGGTGGCTTACTAATGGTTGAACGTCGCCCTTGGCTTACTGTGTTCTCGCATTTGGTGTTGATTTTAGGGGTGGCCTCGGTTGCCCTCCCTGTGTGGCTAGCGTTAACCGCTGCGACCCATGACAGCAGCGCCTTTGTCAGTGGTGTCACGCCGTTATGGTTTGGTGACAAAGGCTTATCTGTGTTCAAAGAGGTATTAACCGAAGGGACATCCCGAGAGTTAAATATTTCCGTAGCCGGCATGCTGTGGAATTCATTTTTAATGGCGATGGGTATATCGATCGGCAAACTGGCTATTTCTATTTTATCGGCCTATGCGGTGGTGTATTTTCGCTTTCCGGGTCGGATGTTGGCATTTTGGGTGATTTTTATGACTCTGATGCTGCCCGTGGAGGTGCGCATTATGCCTACGTTCCAGGTCATTGCCGACCTGAACATGCTCAACTCGATGTCGGGACTGACCATTCCACTCATCGCCAGTGCTACCGCGACCTTTTTGTTCCGTCAGTTTTTTATGACGGTCCCTGGCGAAATGCTTGAAGCCGCGCGGATTGATGGCGCGGGCCCGTTCAAGTTTTTCAAAGACATCCTGCTCCCTCTCTCGCGTACCAATATCGCCGCGCTGTTTGTGATCACTTTCATATACGGTTGGAACCAGTACCTTTGGCCGATATTGATCACCACGGATGATGAGTATTACACCATTGTGATGAGTATTCAGCGCATGCTGTCGGTCGGCGACGGTGAAGTGGAATGGAATCGCGTAATGGCAACAACCCTGATGGCCATGCTACCACCCGTACTCGTGGTGCTTGGCATGCAAAAACTCTTTGTGAAAGGCTTAGTGGAAACGGAGAAGTAAATGGCAACGGTAACCCTAGAACAAATGGCAAAGACCTACCCTAATGGGTTTAAAGCCATTCACGGCGTCGACTTATCAGTGAAAGATGGCGAAATGATTGTGTTGGTGGGGCCCAGCGGCTGTGGCAAATCAACCTTACTGCGCATGATTGCCGGCCTCGAGGCGATTTCCAGCGGCCAATTGGTCATTGACGATAAAAAAGTGAATGATCTTGAGCCCGGCGAACGCGATATTGCCATGGTGTTTCAAAACTATGCGCTCTATCCACACATGAGTGTATTCGACAATATGGCCTATGGCCTTAAAAACCGCGGCACACCCAAAGCGACCATTCAACAGCTTGTGACCGAGGTTGCGACGATGCTCGAGCTAGAACACCTGCTCGACAGACGGCCTAATCAATTGTCCGGTGGACAGCGACAACGGGTGGCAATGGGCCGTGCGATTGTGCGTCGTCCCAAGGTTTTTCTCTTTGATGAGCCGTTATCCAACCTTGATGCTAAACTACGTGTACAAATGCGTTTAGAAATCAAAAGTTTGCAAAGGAAGCTGAATACCACTGCCGTTTATGTTACCCACGACCAAGTTGAAGCGATGACCCTCGCGGACCGCTTAGTGGTATTGAATGGTGGTAACGTTGAGCAAATTGGTACACCGTTAGACGTTTACGATGCACCGGCTAGCTTGTTTGTCGCCACATTTATTGGCTCTCCAGCGATGAATATTGTCGAGGGTCAAATCGACAGTGATGTCCTATCGATAGGTAAACACGTTTTGGCTGAGTGTCAGGACGTTGATACACAATCCGTGTCCGTCGGATTGCGGCCCGAGCATTTAAAAGTGGTATCGGCCGATCAGGCCAGTTTTACGCTTGCAGTCACCTTGACCGAGTCTTTAGGGGCCGATTTGCTAGTCTATGGTCATATAACCGATACCGATAGCTTCATCACACTGCGTTTAGAGGGGCACAGTAAAGTGGTTGAAGGCGATAAACTTCCCTTGACGATTTCCCCTGACGACCTCCACGTATTTGACAATGAACAAGGGAAACGACTGGCTCTTAATCTGCGTCAGGTTAATCATCGCCATGTGGCGGCTATTTAATTAACGAGGATCGCGACACCTATGTCGAATCAGTGTTTGCCCATCTCGTCAATGCATGATCACGCCACACGCTGGCGTGACGTGCAATGGCTATTTACCGACGTGGATGACACCTTGACATGGCAAGGTGAGCTGCCCTGGCAAACCCTGAAGGCGATGGCTGATCTCCGTGAAGCCGGCATTTACGTTGTCCCTGTTACTGGCGCGTGCGCCGGCTGGGGCGATCACATGATTAACGCGTGGCCCGTTGATACGGTGATCAGCGAAAACGGTGGGGTGATCCTATGGCAAGAAAACGGTCAGCGCTTCACGAAAATCAATCAAGCCGCCCGCCAACAACAAGCCGCCCTCGTCGACTGGGTAAACCGCTTACTTCAGCGCTATCCAGATCGCGCACTTGCGGCGGATCAGCCTTATCGCCTTTGTGAAGTAGCGGTTGATATTGGCCAGCATACGTCACGTGCATCCACCGATGAGATCAATGCATTGCTCGCCGAGTTTCATGGACAAGGTATTAATGCAACAGCCAGCTCGATTCACATTAATGCTTGGTTCGGTACCCATAGTAAGCGACGCGCAGCGCAAGCATGGTTAGAGCGTTACAATGTCACCGGTAGGCAGGCTCAGCAACGCGCGGCGTTTATTGGCGATTCACCGAACGACAGTGACATGTTTGCCCACTTTCCTCTGAGCGTCGGCGTTGCGAATATTGCTCCTCACCTTCCAGCATTGACCACCGCGCCAACTTGGATCACGGATGCGCCGGGAGGGTTTGGTTTTGCCGAATTTACCCGCCACTGGCTGTCGGTATTGTCGAACCAGCAAGGCATGTCACGCGCTAACTGAGCGTGATATCACAGCTTTTCTGCTACAGGGCTTTTTATATCAATGTGTTATTTAACTTTGTCACTGGCTCGTTCTACAATATCTGCGTTTTATCATTCACAAAGATGCCCAAACCTCATTGTTTGCGCCCCGCACACGGTTAGTGCGTATAATCTTAAAGCGCAAACACGATAACGATTAGGATAATGTTATGAAACGCTATGCCCTTGCACTGGTCGCGGCACTATTGCCGATAATGTCAAACGCTGCCCCTATCAAAAATGCAGACTGTTATTCGGCCAAATATCATGATTATGTGGATGCATCGATCAATTGGTACCAAGCGCTGGTCGATATGACAGTTAAAAAAGATCCGACACTGGATGAGGTCGCCGCGTGGTTCTTGAAAGGCCGAAAAAATCACTTCAATCTCAATGCACAAGCTTTTGATTATTATCTAGAAAATGACAGTGCCAAGCTCAATTTGGAAGCGCCGGTGGAGTCTTGGCTAAAACTAAGCCAAGAAGACGTAAAAACGCTCGCGCAAAGCTCATTGCCACCCTCGACGCTGGCTGAAAAAGTGTTTAACTTTCGCCAAGGCGAAGCCATGGACGGAAACTATACCCTTCGCAGTGCACTGGCTGATCTGCTAAGCCATCCAAAAGAGATTGACAAGGCGCTCAATCAATATAATGGCCAAATGAACAGTATTAACCAACGTCAGTGTCAGTAAACACGCTCTCATTTAAGAGCCAGCAATCGCTGGCTCCTCTTATCAACTCTACTCTCTATCGCGTGCGCTGTTTCAGCTGTCATCCTTCAGTAAAAAAAGCCTGATGCTCTGGCTTTTTTTTGCTATGTTGAGGCCTAATTTCAGTCAGTGATCGTGACCCTAGTCTCAATGCGCTTGAGAGGGTCACTATTTGGACAGCCAAGCAGATATAAGAAGAACGTCATGGCAACACACAATAAAGCCGCGGACGCCACACCGGAAACCTTGCACCGGATTTTTACTGTCCCCGAAGCCCCAGATTCAACGCTCAGCCAAATTGAGCAAGCGATCTCTCAGAATCTAAACCGGTTTTTACAAAACCATATAACTGCCACCGAGCGATCGCTCGCTGATATTGAGCGCGATTTTAGCGACCCGGCCATCCCTGAAGATCCCAGTTTTGTCTCTGATCATACGCAGTTTCTGCTCGAGAAACTCGTTGCTCAATCAGTACATACCGCTTCACCGCGATTTATCGGCCACATGACCTCTGCACTGCCCTATTTTTTGATGCCACTGTCTAAAATCATGATTGGCCTCAACCAAAATACGGTCAAAATTGAAACCTCTAAAGCGTTTACACCGCTTGAGCGGCAAGTGCTTGGCATGTTGCATAACCTGATTTATCAGCAAGACGACGCCTTCTATCAGAGTTGGATGCACAGCGCCAACCATTCACTCGGTGCTTTTTGCTCAGGTGGCACAGTGGCGAATATCACCGCTTTATGGGTCGCGCGAAATAACGTCCTCAAGCCTGACGGAGAGTTTCCTGGCATCAACAAGGCTGGCTTGTTTGGCGCGATGCGCCACTACGGCTATCGCGACCTCGCTATTTTGGTGTCAGAGCGTGGTCATTATTCACTGGGTAAGGCGGCTGATGTGCTGGGTATTGGTCGCGACCAACTGATCTCGGTGCCTGCGGATAGCCAAAATCGCATATGTATTGATGCACTTGAAGACACCATTTCGCAACTGAATCGAGACAAAATTAAGCCGGTCGCCATCGTGGGTGTCGCGGGCACCACAGAAACCGGCAGTATCGACCCACTCAACGCATTGGCGGATATTGCGGAGCGTGAGGGCATTCACTTCCACGTTGACGCCGCGTGGGGCGGCGCGACGTTAATGTCGAATAACCAGCGACATAAACTGAGTGGGATTGAACGTGCTGATTCGGTGACCATTGACGCCCATAAACAGCTTTATGTCCCTATGGGCGCGGGGATGGTGCTGTTTAAAGATCCGTCCGTGGTCGCATCCATCGAGCACCACGCCGAGTATATTCTCCGTAAAGGAGCAAAAGATCTGGGCAGTCACACACTCGAGGGCTCTCGCAGTGGCATGGCAATGTTGGTGTTTGCTTGTATGAACATTATCTCTCGCCGCGGTTATGAGTTGTTGATTGATCAAAGTATCGATAAAGCAGCTGCGTTTGCCAAGATGATTAGCCAACACCCGGATTTTGAGCTTATCTCAGAGCCAGAGCTTTGTTTATTGACCTATCGGTTTGTTCCCGCTCGTGTGCAAGCGGCCCTTGCGGTGGCTAATGAAGAGCAAGTCGATTTGATTCATAACTTGCTCAATGATCTGACTAAATTTGTGCAAAAACGCCAGCGTGAATCAGGTCAAACCTTTGTCTCCCGCACGCGCCTCACCCCAGAACAATGGCAACGACGCACCACCACGGTTTTCCGTGTCGTGCTGGCCAATCCGCTCACTACCACGGATATTTTGCAAGAAGTGTTGGCAGAACAGGGGGAAATAGCCAAAGAAAGCGAGTTTGCCTACCCACGCCTGATGACCCTGGCAGAGAGTATTCTCAAAGCCTAAGTATCAGTGCGTTTCGAACAATAAAAAGGCAGCCAGGTTACGGTGGCTGCCTTTTTAATTTGATTAACCACGATTCAATGTCATATTCGCGCTATTTTAGCGGTCCTGTTTTGGGTGAGTCGGTCGATTGCAGGCAATGAGTTTGACTCAATACAGCCTCGCGTTGATGTTCAATATCAATTTGGGCTTGGCGCCATTGCATCTGCACCTGAGAGGCCGTCATCGTCCGTCCCGGCTCTGAAAACAAAAAGCGCTGCAAGGTATGATCTAACTCAGCGCTGTTCTCTTGTTCGCTGTAGACAATGCCCATTAGCTCAAACGCACGCATTTTCTCTCGCGCCGTACCAATCACGGTATAACGCTGCGCCGTATCAAGTGTTTTATTATAGCGGCAATGGATAAGATCTTGTTGCGCGCCGCGCAGTGCTTCGTTGAGGCCAATGGTGCTGTAATTGCGCCATAAGTCCGACATTTTTGGCAGTGAGCAACCGACCAACAACATCGATAAGTACACCGCTGCCATTATCCTAATCATCGCTTCTTCCTACGCTGTGCACCGAATACCACTCTTCTCTCTAAGGCTACTTACCAAGAGGTTTTGCGCCATAAAACCATGTCTACTGTCACAATGACGCCTTGCTATCACTTATAACGGCACCACCACTGACAACTTGAGGTCAGTCACGCTTGCCAATTATCACTTCCCCTGATTGCTCAAACATCGCCACTTCCTTGCGCCGACGTCCCAGTAAAATAGGCTTATCGTCGTAGAACAGGAAGTTTTTCCAATACTGTTTAAACACCCTCCAGTGAGTTTCGACGATATTGTGTTTGTCATAACAAAAATAAACCTTGATGTTGTCTTCCCATGGAAAGTGAGCGAGAAACTCATCAGGAAGGTCACCGTCATCATCCCAGGCTTGTTGCCAAACCAGCCGCTGGGTCCAAACACTTTGATGGGTTGGCCAATCTTGCTTGCCAAAATGATCCGGGGTTGGGCTGTCTTTACTGATAAATTCTTGCCACAACTGCGCCGCGCGCGTCTCTGTCATGGGTTTAATCTCGGCAAGATCGCTTTCCTCAATCGGTAATGATTGATGGGTAAAGATCCACTTGCGCTTATAGTCAGATAAAGGGATATAGTTCATGGTGTTGTTCGTTATCACATTGGTATAAGGTGCCACTTTACCATATTCAATGATCGGTTGTTATTGACCCGCGCGCAGACAAAAACGGCAATGCGTAAGGCATTGCCGTGAATGGTGAAATAGAGATCGCAACGATTAGCTGTTGACCGCTACCTCGTCGGTCGATCGGATGTCTTGATCACTGCCGACTTTGCGGTGTCCTTGGTCAAGGTGCACCATATCAACCAAATCATCGTTACCTACTTGGAACGCTTGACCAAATCCTTTGACGTATAAACCATTGTCCGGTACCAAACGGAACAAAAGAAAATCTTCTAACCCACTTAGACTCTCAATGATATCGCCAAAACGGGCTTTCAACGCATCAATACCGGCTTGCCAAGCATCGGTATTACGTTCCACCATTTCAGCTCGTGCGTCAAAGCTAAGACGTTGCCGGGCAAAAATCTGTTTCGCGCTCCCTTCATCTTCGATCATCATCAACGACAGGTTGGGGTTTTCTTGCAGATTGCGTGCGTGACGGGCAATTTCACTAATGAGGATATAAAAGCCATCTTCACGCTGAATAAAGGGCGCATAACTGACATTGGGTTTACCTTGTGCGTCTACGGTCGCCAATTGTAACGTCCGGCAGTTTTCACGAAATTCTTTAATTTCAGGGCCAAGGCGGTTTTGTAGGCGTTGTTGTTTCGTCGCTTGATCCATAATTATTGCTCCAGGCCTGTTGGTGTTGAGGTCGCTAACTGCGTTTTTAGCTGATTAAAGGCATCAATCTGATGGTCGAGAAGCTGACGTTTTTCGTCACGCCCGAGATAAATCTTAAAAATCGAATCGCCTTGTTCGGTAAAAAAGCCGATGTAGTGGGTTGTCTTGCCGCGAAAGGGCTTGCTGACAAAAGCAATACCCGCCATACGCTCTAGCTTTAGGTGGCCATGCATCTCACCGGGCTTACCCATTAAGTTGTAATAGCCGTAAGCGATTTTTCCTTTGGGAAACGGCGCTTTTACTTCAAAGATTGAGCCGCCGGAATGCACAATCGCCGTGACTGGGCCACCCCATTCGGCCACCTGCATGAGCACGGTTTCAGCATGTTGCCCATCGACCCAAGTTTGATAATCTGCGGGCATGGCGCGTACCACTTCTCCCTCACTCACACCTAGCGTTGCTGCCATATCGGCAGGCAGCATCGAGGCATTTTCGTTCAGTAGCGCGCTGACCTGTTCCGTTAACGTAGTGGTTGTCATTGATCACTCCCAGCCTATTTTTATTGTGATAGGTTCTATCAGTGTGGGCAGGCGTTCACCTGCCCTTTGTATGTGTTTGATTAAAATTGGTAACGAACGTTAAATTTAATATCACGCCCTGGAGAGGCCACTTGTGCCCAGGCTCGGGTATACTGTTCGTCGGTTAAGTTATCGATCGCGAGATCGAACTTCACCCCATCCCAGGCGCCATTCGKGCTATAACTTGCATAGAGATCCCACAGGGTATAGCCGTCGTAGCTGTTGGCATTATTCGTATCGTCTTGATCGGCATAATGAGAAACGCGACCACCAACACTCACCGGTAACGTCGCCAGCGCGTAGTCGGTTTCCGCAACAAACTTGTGGGCTGGGATGTTATCGAGGTAACTGCCCGTCTCTTTGTCTCTCCCTTCAGTTTGGCTGTAGTTTAGATTATTGGTAAAGCCACCGAGTTGGTGATGAAGGCTTAGCTCGACGCCTTCGAGTTTAGCTTCAGGCAAGTTATTCTTGACGGTAGTACCATCACCTTTCGTACCTGATGTGCCGTCTTTAGTTGATTGTTCGATAAAGTTATCGACATCGTTTCGAAATACGCGCACATCGACATAACCTTGATCTACATACGTATTTGGCACAAACGTATAGGTCATGCTTAGCTCTTTATTGGCGCTCTCTTCTGGCCTCAAGTCGGGATTCGGCACAAATTGATTCATTCCAAAATGTGTACCACTGGCATACATTTCTTCTAAGCTCGGTGCTCGGAACGCCTCACGATAACTAGCGGTGAGTGCCAGCTGCTCAGTGGCCTGCCAGGTTAATGCGGTGGAAGGCGACCACGCCGTATCATCATGGTCTCCAATCGTCGAGCTGGGTCGCTTATCTTTTGCGTCATAGGCGTCAAAGCGTACACCCGCTTGCCAGTGCCATGCTTGTCCCAGCGGTACATCAACTTGGCTAAACAAGCCGACACTTTGTGCTTCGGCGTCTTGGTTGTCTGGGCGAGAGGTGTTGCTGCTTTTATCACGTACGGTTTCAAAGCGATCTTGATAAGCATCCAACCCAGTGGTGAGCGTGAGGTTTTCAAGGTTTGAGTGGTTGGACAAAGATAAGCCCAGCGTTTGCATTTGGTTATTGTCAAATTCACCCTTCTCAACACGATGCTCATTGACCTCGGTATCATTCCAATACAGACGCGCATCCAAATCTACCCACGACTGACTTGGGTTGTAGTTATAGGCGACTGACAAGCTTTGATCATCTACTTGACGATACGTGCGAGGCGACCTGCTTGAGATCGCTAACTTCGAAGGGTTATATGGCACCATGGCATCACGCTTGCCTTGACGAGCAGTCAACGTCCATTGATGGTCTAAAGACGGCGTGAATGTCACTTTCGCAAACCCGCCTTTTTCTCTCTCGGCTGAATAAGACAAGGTTTCGCCATTGCCTAATTGGTTATCATCACTATCGTTGTAGTAACTTTGCACCAGCCAATCAACCGTCTCTGTTCGTCCAAATACCGCGCCGCTGGTGCGTGAGGCATTATCGTTACTATGAAAACCTTGTTTAAGGTAACCACCTAAGTCCTGATCACCGGAAAGAAAATCACTGGCTGATTTTGTCGTTTGAGCAAACACGCCCCCCAAGGCCCCGGAGCCCCACAAGGTACTGGAAGGGCCACGGACCACTTCGACAGAACGAAGTAACTCAGGATCCATAAATAAGCTCGAGCGATGACCCACAGAAAAGTTCTGACGTGCACCATCAATAAGCTGCACCACGCGACCGTTTTCGCTACTTAATCCACGAATAGTCACAGATTGCGCCACATCGCGCCCACCGCCGAGCACAGACACATTAGGTAAGTGCCGGATTAAGTCAGTGACATTACTTCCCTGGCGTTTTTCAATCTCGTCGAGTGAAACCGTATTGACTGCCACGGCGCCATTCGCTTTTTGCGCGTCCATACGGCTGGCATACACAGATACCGTCTCTGTTTGCGTACTACTTTGCTCGTCAGTCGCGGCCATTACTGATGAAGTGAAGCTTAATGTACCAAGTGCCAGCCCAATCGCGAGGTTTAAATGGCTGGGGCGCGGTATCAAAATATCCTTTTTCAATGTCATGTCAGTGCTCTCTAGTTTAACTACAAATGAGAATCATCATTATTTTTGCAAGATTGTATTGATCGAGAACACCAATGTAAACGATAATTGATCTTAATTAGGTATGTAACTAATAATTACAATTGTGCAGTAACACCTATAGTACTGTCAAAACAGGACGTTACTGCTAAGTCATTAAACRCTGATAAAGCAAAGATAAGGATTTAACATGGTCGCCGCAGCAAGAGTGATAGCTCTAATCAGTCTTTTCGCATCGCTTAGTATTCATGCTTCACCACGTATCATCAGCGCGGGGGCGAGTGTGACTGACTTGCTCATTGAGCTTGGCGCGCAATCACAGATTGTTGGTATTGATGCCACCAGCCAATTACAAGAGAAGGACATGCCGAGCGTGGGCTATCATCGCCAACTCGCGGCGGAAGGGGTGCTTTCGCTATCCCCCGATCTTTTAATTGGTTCAGAAGAAATGGGCCCAGCACCTGTGTTATCAACACTCCGTGATGCCGGCGTCAAGGTAGTGAGGTTATCGAGCACCCCGACGGTTGCTGCCCTCAAGCAACGCATTCATACCCTGGCGGAGTTAACGGCGACACAAGCGAATGCCGAACCATTGATCAACGCCATGGACGCTCAATTAGCCAAGCTAGAAACCAGAGCGTCTGCGTCAGCACTAAACACATCCACACTCAACGGTCTGTTTCTCTTGGTTCATCAGGGGCGGCCTGCCAGTGTCGCCGGCGCTGATACCACCCCAAATACCTTGATTGACTTACTCGGTGCCACAAACCCTGCGGCTGAATCCGTCACCAGCTATAAGCCGCTTTCACCCGAAGCGCTACTGGGCTTTAACCCGGACTTTATTTTGGTTATGCAACGCTCACTCGATCAGCTTGGTGGTATGCAAGGCCTAGCAGACGCCGTCCCGTTGCTATCAAACACGCGAGCGTATAAAAACAATCGCATCATCGCTGTGGATGGTCGCGTGTTAGTGGGGGGATTGAGTCTTAATACGCTTAAGGAAGCCCTTCGTATTCAAACGGCGTTAACCGGAAACCAATAGTAATGCACGCTTACTTTCGTGAAACCCATCAGCGCCTATTCCCTGCGCTCATCTCAGTTTTGTTCGTTGTCGCGGTAATGTCGATAGCCGTGGGACAGTGGCAGCTCGGATGGCTCGTCAGTTTACAAAGCCTGAGCCCTTGGCAAAGTGATGTCGCACCGCATATCTTGACCATCGTGCAACAAGTCCGCTTACCACGCACCTTATTGTGTTTGTTCGTTGGCGCACTTCTGGCAGTATCTGGCGCATTAATGCAAGGGCTATTTCGTAATCCGCTTGCGGATCCGGGGATCATTGGGGTCTCTGGAGGGGCATCGTTAGGCGGCGCGTTAGGATTGCTACTTTTATCCTGGGGCAGCCTCAACGTCGGTTTTACCCTCTCGGTGCCGCTGTTTGCCTTTTTGGGTGCGCTGGTCGCCACCTTGTTTGTTTATCGTATTGGCACAACATCGATGGGAACATCGGTTACCGTGATGTTATTAGCCGGTATTGCCATTAGTGCCTTGTCGGGTGCGGCGCTCGGGTTAATCAATTACGTTGCTGATAACCAAACATTGCGTGATATCGCCTTGTGGTCAATGGGGTCGCTCACTGGCGCATCGTGGGGACTCATAGCGTTAACGGGCGTTGCAGCCGTTACCCTCACGCTTTTTGCCTATCGCTGCGCTCCGCATATCAACGCCTTATTACTTGGCGAGAACGAAGCTGCGTATCTTGGCATCAATGTTCATCGCCTAAAGCGCTTATTGATCATTGTAACAGCCGCTGGGATGGGCGTGTCGGTCAGTGCCGCAGGATTAATTGGCTTTATTGGCTTGGTTGTACCGCATATTGGCCGCCTATTGGCTGGGCCAGATCATCGCACCCTGATCCCTTTATCGGCGATATTGGGCGCCCTTTTATTGACGCTTGCTGATATTATCGCACGAATCATCGTTGCGCCGGCAGAGCTGCCAGTGGGGATCATCACCGCACTTATGGGGGCACCCTTCTTTTTATGGCTTTTGATCCAACAACGACAAGCAGTGGTGCATTAATGTCTGATATTGCCCTTAATGTTCGTGATTTAAGTTACTCGCTTAACGGACGCCAACTACTTAATCGCATCAATGTTTCCTTTGCTGCAGGCCAATTACATGTGTTGCTCGGGCCAAATGGCGCGGGGAAAAGCACCTTGCTCAAACAAGTGATGAGTGACAGCCATCCATCAGGCCAGGTTGATTTTTGGGCGACGCCCAAAGCCAGATGGCACGGTGAACACTTTGCTAAACAGGTCGCCTTTCTCCCCCAAAGTAGTGGCTTAACCTTTGCGTTTACCGTCAAAGAAGTGGTTCAAATGGGGGCTACGCCGTTACAAGCGAGTCAGGCGCAAGTTGCCGCGCTGGCCGATGAACAGTTACAGCAGTGGGATATCTCCCACCTTGCCAACCGGCCATACCCTATTTTGTCAGGCGGTGAAAAACAGCGAGTCCATATGGCGCGCATTGCTTTGCAGTTGGTCCAAACCGATCCTACGCGGGCCATCATGCTACTCGACGAACCTACATCGGCGCTCGATATTACCCATCAGCATTACACGCTACAACGCTGTCGGTCGCTTGCCGATCAAGGGATGACGGTGATCTTGGTGCTCCATGATCTCAATCTTGCCAGTCGCTACGCGGATCGCCTGTATTTTCTCAAACAAGGAGAGATGGTCTTAACGGGGACCCCTTGGCAGTGTTTTGACAGTGAACAGGTCTCGACGATTTATCAGTATCCGCTTACGGTCATTGAACACCCAGAGCATGCCTGCCCATTGATCGTGACCTAGTGCCTGATTTATTGCTATCAAGGTGGGAGCTTGCCAGCGTCGCCATGAGACTTTTGCATTGATAACCACCTAGCTGGGTCACAAAACCGTCTGTTGATGATCGTTCGCTCATCAGACCAATTGCGACTGAGCAGCAACCTAAGTAAACTGAGACCGCAACCGATTAACTATGAGAATGGATGAAATCGGATTCGTTACCTTCGCAACCGTCTAATGAGCCGGGATTGTGAAAGACATCGCCGCTGCGTTACAGCGGCGTTTTTCTGTAAGGTCGCGAGTAACGATCCCAAGGCTTCACAATATAGAAGAATTAAGATGGCAACGATTAAAGATGTCGCGCGTCTCGCGGGCGTTTCRACCACSACGGTTTCACACGTTATCAATAAGACCCGCTTTGTCGCCGAAAAGACCACCGAAAAGGTGTGGCAAGCGGTTGATGATCTAAACTATGCGCCAAGTGCGGTGGCGCGCAGCTTAAAATGCAATACGACGCGCACGCTTGGCATGTTGGTGACCAAATCGACTAACCCCTTTTTCGCTGAACTGGTTCACGGTGTAGAAGACTACTGCTATGAGCAAGGTTATACCCTGATCTTATGTAATACCGAGGGTAACTTAGAAAAACAGCGTGACTATTTGCGCATGTTGTCAGAAAAACGCGTCGACGGCTTGATTGTGGTGTGCTCGGATCTTAACGAAGACCTCATGCTGCTATTGGAAAAAAAGCGTGACCTGCCCATGGTGGTTATGGACTGGGGGAGTCATCATATCAACACCGACCGCATCGAAGATAACGCTGAATTAGGCGGCTATCTGGCCACCAAACACTTTATTGACAATGGCCATACCCAAATTGGCTGCATTTCCGGTCAAATGGATAAAAATACCTGTAAACAACGACTAGCAGGGTTTTACCGCGCACTGAATGAAGCCAATATAACCGCGAACCCTGACTGGATTGTAGAGGCTGACTTCGAGGCAGACCAGGCCAAAGTCGCTGCACAACAGTTCATTGATATGACCCACCGCCCCACGGGCGTGTTTTGCTTCAACGATATCATGGCGCTTGCGGCAATTAGCACCTTTAACCAAGCTGGGTTGCAGGTACCTGAGGATATGTCTGTCATCGGTTATGACAATATTGATCTCACCGAGTATTACTCACCACCACTCACTACCGTGCACCAACCTAAACGGCGGCTCGGTAAAACCGCCGTTAAACTCTTGCTCGCACGCATTAACGATAATGATACGCAACAGCAAGTATTTGAAATGGATCTCGAGCTCATTAGTCGTGAATCAGTAAAAACGATAAATTAGTGTTTTATAGAAGTTTTTTAAGCCGCCAATGCCTTTGGGTATGGTGGCTTTTTTAGTCTTTCGAGCCAAAAAGAGCCTTTACTTTAACTTATCAATTACAACTTTTTTGAACCAAAATCACATTTTGTATGGTTAGTGAGGGCGACATCACTGTCTAAGTATTATATGCTTATCCCTGTTTGAACAAGGCAAACCATGGCGAAAGCATGGGACGCAAAGCCACCGGCCTACGGACACTGATCAATCGTTTCAGTCAGTCACGGTAGCGGGGTTGCCAGCATCGTCGTTATAAAGCTGAAGATGGTGTCAATGCAATATGAAGTATCATTATTGATATTTTGATAACTTATTGACAATCCTGCCTGTTTGCCTTGTTACACTGACACATTATTTTTAGGCATTTGCATTCATCGAGATTGTTATTAATGGATAAACCAGCTTTAAAAGACGCGATGCGTTTATTTGCCGATTTTGGCAATATCAAATCCCGATCCATGTTCGGCGGATTTGGCTTATTTTGCGAAGACACCATGTTCGCCCTTGTCGTCAACAACACCCTTCATCTACGCGCCGGCAAAGAAAACGAAACCTTACTTAAGAAGCAGGGACTTACCCCTTACGTTTATAAAAAGCGTGGTTTCCCGGTGGTGACCAAGTACTTTGCCATTCCTGATGCTTGGTGGGACGATCACCAAAAACTCATCAATGAAGCTAAAAGTGCACTCGATGTCGCTATTCGCGATCGTTCGCTGAAAACCGAAACCAGTCCGTCGCGATTAAAAGACCTCCCTAACCTCCGGTTAGCAACAGAAAGAATGCTGAAAAAGGCAGGGATTGACACCCCCGAAACGCTGCAAAAACATGGCGCAGTCAACGCATACAAAGCCTTGGTATCTGCGCACGATAAAGACCTGAGCTTGGAGCTATTATGGTCACTAGAGGGCGCAATTACTGGCAAACACTGGTCAGTTGTCCCTCCTCAACGCCGCCAAGAATTATTACAACATCTAGAAAAATAACCTCTCACAGTCTCCCTTGTATAACGCTCWAATCTTTTCTGTGAGCAATGTTCGCGTTCAACACCGCCTCTCGGCGGTGTCGCCTCGCTTTTCGCTCAAAAAAGCATCAACCACACGTTTTTCACACTCTATTTGAAAGTCTCTCGCGATCGGACAGGTCTGATCCTAGGTACGATTAAGAGCACAGTTTCTTAATGCAACCAAAAAAATCAGCCAGTTAATTAGTCTAAAGCACCTAATGTTATATCTGGGCCCTATTTGCTACCTGACGAGACATAGTATGCCAGTAAAAAAAATCCTGCTTGGTTTAGTGATTGTTGCGCTTATTACCCTGTGGTTTAGTTTTGATCTCAGCCAATGGTTGACGCTTGAAAACGCCAAAGCACAACAAGCGGCATTAAACGATTACATTATCGAAAACGCGACCACCGCAAGTCTGGTGTTTTTTGTCGGCTATGTGGTGATGACAGCATTGTCGCTACCGGGAGCGGCAGTGGCGAGCTTATTGGGCGCAGCACTGTTTGGCTTTTGGTGGGCATTGGTGTTGGTCTCCTTTGCCAGCTCGATTGGCGCCACCCTTGCCTTCTTGGTGAGTCGCTTTATGTTGCGCGACTGGGTCCAGGCCAAGTTCGGTAATAAGCTCGACGTTATTAATCGTGGTATCGAGAAAGACGGCAGCTTGTATCTGTTGACCCTACGCCTAATCCCGATTTTCCCGTTTTTTCTGATTAACCTAGTGATGGGGCTCACCCCATTCAAAACCCGCACCTTCTATTGGGTCAGTCAGCTCGGTATGTTGCCGGGTACCGCAGTCTACGTGAATGCAGGGACTCAACTCGCCCAAATCGACGCACTCGGCGACGTGGTGTCACCCTCGGTGCTTGGCTCACTCGCCTTACTCGGCCTATTCCCGCTGCTGGCAAAGTGGATCATCGCGTGGGTCACGCGTCGTAAACGCTATCAAGGTTGGAACAAGCCTGGTCAGTTCGATCGCAATATGGTGGTCATTGGTGCCGGCGCAGGCGGTTTGGTGTCAAGCTATATCGCAGCCGTGGTGAAAGCAAAAGTCACGCTAGTTGAAAAAGGTTCGATGGGAGGTGATTGCCTAAACACGGGCTGTGTGCCTTCTAAAGCGCTGATCCGCGCGGCGAAAACCATGCGAGAAATTGGCAAGGCTAAGGCGTTTGGCATTCATACCCAGACGCCAGCCGTTGATTTTCCAGCGGTCATGGCGCGAGTTAAACAAGTGATTACCCACATTGAGCCTCACGATTCGGTCGAGCGTTACACCAAGCTCGGCGTGGAGTGCGTGCAAGGCGAAGCACACATCGTCTCGCCATGGGAAGTTGAAGTGAATGGCGAACGCCTCACTACCCGCAACATCGTGATTGCCACAGGCGCACGCCCTATGTTGCCCCCGATTCCCGGTTTGGCTGAGGTCACCCATTACACCTCAGATACAATTTGGTCTCTGAATGAACTGCCGCCACGGTTATTGGTGTTAGGCGGTGGTCCCATTGGCGCGGAATTGGCACAAAGTTTTGCGTGTTTAGACAGCCAAGTGACGCTCGCAGAAATGGCCGACCAACTTCTCAGCCGTGAAGATAAAGATGCCGCCCAGTTGGTTGAGCAGGCGTTAGAGCGTGACGGCGTCACTGTTTTAACACAACACAAAGTGAAAGCATTTGAGCACAGTGATGATCAACAAGTCGCGTTACTCGACGGTCCTGATGGGGAGAAATCCGTCGCGTTTGATGCAGTGCTGGTCGCGTTAGGGCGCAGCGCCAACACCAAAGGCTTTGGTCTCGAAAAGCTCGATATTCCAGTGACCGAGCGTGGCACAATTCAAATCAATGAGTATCTGCAAACCGCCTATCCCAATATTTACGCGGTGGGCGACATGATCATGGCTTTATTAAGGTGCTGACACCGAAAGGAAAAGATACCATTCTAGGCGTGACTATTGTTGGCGAACATGCGGGCGACTTGCTCGCAGAATTTACTCTCGCCATGCGGCACGGGCTTGGGCTGAATAAGATCCTTGGCACCGTCCACCCTTATCCCACCATGAGTGAAGCGGTGAAGTATACTGCCGGGATGTGGAAGCAAGCCCATGCCCCCGAGAAGCTGCTGAAATGGGTCGAAAAATATCACCGTTGGATGCGTCACTAATTGAAAAGGAAGATTAAAATGAAACATTGGATAGCGGCGATAACACTGTCGATCGCAAGTGTCGTCAGTTTAACCGCCTCCGCCAGCACCGAAAACCAGCGTTGGGAAAGTATTGAGCAACAAGCCAAAGGCCAAACCGTTTACTTTAACGCATGGGGTGGCAATCAAGAGATCAATGCTTACTTACGTTGGGCAAATCGGGAGTTGCAACGCGATTACGGTGTCACGCTTAAACATGTCAAAGTGGCGGATATCGCTGAAACCGTCAATCGCCTGCTTGCCGAGAAGACCGCGGGTAAGGATAGCGGCGGCAGCGTCGATATGGTTTGGATTAACGGCGAAAACTTCAAATCAATGAAAGAAAATGATTTGCTGTACGGCCCTTTTGTTAGCAGGCTGCCCAACTGGCAAATTGTCGATAAAAGCTTACCGGTTGAAGAGGACTTCACGGAACCAACAGACGGCCTCGAAGCGCCTTGGGGAGTGGGACAGCTGGTATTTATCCACGATAAGCGCACACTTGCCAACCCGCCTCGCTCGTTTGCTGAATTACTGAGTCTCGCGCAAGCGAACCCAGGTCGAGTGAGTTACCCAAAACCGCCGCAGTTCCATGGCACCAGCTTTTTGAAAGCGGCGCTGCTTGAGCTGACAGATTCGCCCGAAGCCCTTTACCTGCCCGTTGATGAGGTGGACTTTAACGCCGTGACCGCGCCATTATGGCGCTATCTGGACCAATTACATCAAGTGGCCTGGCGCGAAGGCTCACAATTTCCCTCCAGCAGTGCCGAAACCCTACAACTGCTAGACGACGGCGAGCTTCTCGTGGCGATAGCGTTTAACCCCAATGCGGCAAAAGCGGCAGTCGCATCTGGAAAGCTCGCCCCATCAGCACGTGCGTTTGCCTTTGACCAAGGTGCGCTATCTAACATTCACTTTATGGCGATCCCATACAACGCCAATGCCAAAGCCGGCGCCATGGTCGCTATCAACTTCTTGATGAGCGAAAAGGCACAGCTGCGTAAAGCCGATACCCAAGTATGGGGCGATCCACCGGTCGTTAAATTATCCGAGACCGCCGAGGTCAGTCGCTTTAATACCCAGCCCGAGCCACACCCGAGCTGGCAAACCGCGCTTGAGGCTGCTTGGCTGAAACGCTACGGCCAATAAAAAGAGGCTGATATGGCACGTTTGCTGTTTGCCATCACCCTAACGGTATGCTGCCTACCCTTGTTGCCAGGGGTCGGCGGCTTGCTCGCGAGTGCCTTTGCGTTCTTGCCCACCCTGGGGCTGACAGAGGCCAATTTTAGCGGCTGGCACCAAGTCATGGCATGGCCGGGACTTTGGCAATCGATTCAGCTGACGCTCATCTCGGGGTTGGGCAGTAGCCTGCTCGCGGTGGCATTTAGCTTTATGATTTTACAAGCCGCTTGGCACACGCCCATTTGGCAAAAGCTCAGTGCGCGCTTGCCTGCGCTACTGGCATTGCCACACGTCGCCTTTGCGATTGGCCTGGTTTTACTGCTTTCCCCCTCGGGTTGGCTGTTTCGCCTGTTAAGTCCCCTTTTCGGTGAGAAACCTGTAACTTGGGCATTAGTACAAGATCCTTATGTTATCGGGCTCACCTTGGCGCTAACGCTAAAAGAGACACCATTTTTATTATTGATGAGCCTGTCAGTGCTACGGCAAATTGATGTCTCTCGACTAACCATGGTATCAACCAGCCTCGGGTATAACCGCACCGCAACCTGGCTAAAAGTCATTCTTCCGCTTTGGCTGGCCAAAATGCGTTTCCCGATTTTTGCCGTCATCGCCTACAGTCTGTCGGTGGTTGATGTGGCGATGATCCTCGGGCCCAATACGCCGCCCACTTATGCGGTATTGGTATGGCAGTGGTTCAATGACCCTGATTTGGCGTTATTGCCCAGAGCCTCAGCTGGGGCATTGTTGTTATTTGCCCTATGTGGCCTAGCGTTATTGCTATTCCGCTTTTTGGCGTGGCTTGGCTGCCAATGTCTCAATCGCTGGCAATACACGGGCCGCCGCCACGCATGGCTGCCTGGCAAGTTACTCTGGTGGCCAGTGTTTATCACTCCCCTTGCGATTATACCTGTGTTGCTGGTGTGGTCATTCGCGCTGCGTTGGTCATTTCCCGATTGGCTGCCCAGTCGATATAGCTTACGGTTTTGGGAACAAGAACTGAGCTATGTGTGGTCATTGGTGGGAAACAGCATTGTTCTGGCGGTGATCAGCGCCAGTGTCGCCTTGCTGTTTGCTATTGGGTGTCTGGAGCGCTCGGTCAATCAGCGATGCTCGGTGCCGAGAGCCGTCATCGCCATTCCATTATTGGTTCCGCAACTCTCTATCTTGTTCGGTATTCAGGTGGCGGTGTACAGCCTCCCCGGCCAATGGCACGTGCCGGCAACCCTTTGGGCTCACATTTTTTTCGCGTTTCCTTATGTGTATCTCGCGCTCGATGGGCCGTGGCAGCAATTTGATATGCGGCTCATGCAAACCGCCAGGAGCCTCGGTGTCAGTGCAACACTGGCATGGTGGCGCGTTAAACTACCGCTGCTTTTGCCTGCGATCATCTTGGCGTGGGCGGTCGGCGCGAGTGTCAGTTTGGCGCAATATCTGCCTACACAGTTGTTGGGCGCGGGACGCATTAATACGCTCACTACCGAGGCAGTTAGCTTATCGAGCGGCCTCGATCGCCGTATTAGTGGTCTGTATGGACTGATGCAAGCGATGCTTCCCCTTATTGTTTTCGCCTTAGCCACCGTGCTTAGCCGTATTGCGGAGCGCCGCCTTTTACCCACATCAACACCGACTTATTCAGGAGCGAAACACCATGACACTGTGTGTCAATCAACTCACCATAAACGCGCCTGAGCAATGCTTGGTGCGTGATTTATCATTCTCGGTCGCCCCGGGAGAAATACTCACCGTAATGGGTCCCAGTGGCTGCGGAAAATCGAGCCTGCTGAGCGTATTGGCAGGACACATTCAACCGCCCATGCATTACAGCGGCCAACTAACCTTAAATGGTGAACCCTTTGATCACTTGCCGCCGGAGCAGCGCCGTATCGGGATTTTGTTTCAAGATGATTTGCTCTTTCCGCATCTCAATGTCTGGCAAAACTTGGCCTTTGCCCTGCCTTCATCGATGAGCAAAGCGCAAAAACGTGATCAGGCCATCGCAACATTAGGGTCTGTCAATTTAGCGGAGTTTGCCGATTATGCCCCCAGCCAGCTCTCCGGCGGGCAGCGCGCGCGGATCAGTGTGTTGCGTGCATTACTCGCCGCGCCCGATGCTATCTTGCTTGATGAACCCTTTAGTAAGCTGGATAAGCCGCTACGACGGGATTTTCGTGCTTTCGTGTTTGAGCAAATCGCGCAGCGCAACATCCCCGCGCTGATTGTGACGCATGATGCCGAGGATATTGCGCACCAGAGCCGCTGTTTAAATTGGCCTAAACGCCCAGCTAGCTCAGTACTGCATGAGGAGATGCAAAATGCTTGATCGCTATGCCATCGCCGTGATCCGCTGGCCATTGAAGCAGGCAGCGGTGCAGCTCACAAAGTGGTGGGTCAAACCTGATACCGTCACACTATCGGGCTTTTTGATTGGCTTGCTGGCGGTGCCCGCTCTGGCGCTACAAGTGTATTGGCTGGCGCTTGTGTTCATTATCATTAACCGACTGTTCGATGGCCTTGATGGCGCGCTCGCCCGCGAGCAAGGACTCACGGACGCAGGGGGCTTTTTAGATATCACCCTCGATTTTATCTTCTACGCTGCCATTCCCTTTGGTTTTGCGCTGGCTGATCCCGCTAGTAACGCCATCGCCGCCAGCTTTCTGCTGTTTTGCTTTATGGGTACAGGCGCAAGCTTTTTAGCGTTTGCGATTATGGCGAGCAAACACCAGATTGATAACCCAGTGTACGCCAACAAGTCGATGTATTACATCGGCGGGATCACCGAAGGCACGGAAACCATCGCCAGCTTTGTGTTGATGTGTCTTTTCCCTACATACATGGCATGGATTGCCGGCGTTTTTGGCGCAGCCTGTTTAATCACCGCCACATCACGGGTTTGGGCGGGGTATCAAACCTTGCGTACGCTCGATGCGCCGTCCTCCTAGCTTATAACCACTGGTACTGCAGTTGCTCTTTATCGCCCAGGTAGTCGAGCAGCCAGCGCACCGGTGGCGATTCTTTATCCGAGCGCCATGCAATACAACACGGACTACTTAATAGCGGTTCTTCAAGGGCAAGCTCCACCAACTCTCCTCGCGCAATCGCGTCTTCTGCCATGTGTGACGGCATCACACCAATGCCCAGCCCGGCCTTAAAGCATTGCATAGCACTGTGCCAATTGGGGACGGTAAGACGGCGCTGATTATCCAATAGCCAGGTAGTACGACGCGGCAAACGGCGCGAAGTATCTTCCAAACATATCGCCGGATACGACGCGAGCTGATCATTAGCCAGTGGCTGGGCACACTGTACGAGTGGATGCGACGGACTCACCACAAACCGCCAACGCAGGGTACCCATTTCTCGATAGCGAAACGCGCCGCTCACTGGCACAGCAGCCGTGGCACCAATGGCAATATCGGCTCTATCATCCGCCAGCGCATCCCACACACCATTGAATACTTCCATGGTCAGTAACAGCTCGACATCAGGAAACGCATCATAAAAGTCACGTACCAAGGTATTGACGCTATCCTCTCTTACGACGTTATCCAGTGCCAATGCGACACTTTGCGTCCAACCATTAGCAACACGCTGGGTTTGTTGGCGAATGGCTTCCATATTCTTAATCATCTCACGTGACTGGGAGACAAAGTACTCGCCCGCGGCGGTCAACCGAACCTGGCGATGAAGCCGCTCAAACAGGGTGACGGCCAGCTTGTCTTCAATCTGTCGTACCGTGTAGCTCACCGCACTCGGTACCTTGTGCAGCTCTTCAGCCGCCGCAGAGAAACTTCCTCGCCGTGCAACCACGTCAATCACTTGAAAATCTTGGTAAGAAAACATTCACATCAAATATTTTGAAAGCAGTATTCAAATCATAGCGTTTCACAGTATTAATTGTTAGGCATAAACTGCTCTTTACATTAATCTTTGTATCAAGAGATAAAAAAATGAACAAAAACGTGCCATTTATCACGCTGTTTTGGCTAGCAGGGCTCAGTATGCTCGGCTTCTTAGCCACCGACATGTATCTTCCCGCCTTTGAAGCCATGCAAATCGATTTTGCGACCTCGTCGGCCAATATCGGTTTGACCTTGAGCATCTTTTTGCTTGGCATGGCCTGTGGTCAGCTCGTTTATGGTCCCCTCTCCGACCGCATTGGCCGCAAGCCTGCGCTGTTAATTGGCTTAAGTCTCTATAGCGTTGCGACCGTGGTATGTCTGTTTGCAGATAATATTTATCTGTTACTCGGTGCGCGCCTTGTTCAGGCGTTGGGCGCGTGCAGCGCAATTGTGATTTGGCAAGCCGTGGTCATTGATCGCTATGAGGGAAAACTGGGGCAGAAAGTGTTCGCCACTATCATGCCTTTAGTTGCTTTGTCTCCAGCTCTCGCACCATTATTAGGTTCCTATTTACTCCAGCATTTTGATTGGCGCAGTATTTTTGTGGTTTTATTCGCACTAGGTATTATTTTTGTTGCACTGACCCTTCGTGAGGAAGAAAGCTTAACTAGCCCAGCACAAGATACTAAAATTATTGATAAACTTAAGGGTGACTACCAGCAAGTTTTTAAATCAAAAAAGTTCATCGGAAATATGCTTATCTTTGCCGGTTGCTCGGCCGCTTTCTTTGCCTATTTGACTGGATCGCCGTTTATCATGTCAGCGATGGGCTATACCGAAGCAGACATTGGCCTAAGCTACATCCCACAAACGATCGCGTTTGTTGTCGGCGGGTATGCCTGTCGTTATGCACTGAATAAACTCAAAGATCACAGCATCCTTCCTTGGTTACTGAAACTGTTTGTCGCCAGTGTGGTGGTAATCTTTTTAATTAGCTGGCGCACTGATGTCACTAATATTTGGGTAATCTTGGGGCCATTCTGCTTTTTGGCAGCGGCCAATGGTGCCATTTATCCACTCGTGGTAAACCGAGCCTTAGAAGATTTTAAATCATGTAGCGCGACAGCGGCGGGGCTGCTGAACTTCTTGCAAATGATRATCTGCTTCTTGGCGAGCGCCGTGGTGTCTGCGTTTGCGGCCTCGGGCTTGATCGCCGTCACCACCGTCATGCTGTCCACCTGTGCGGTGGTGATTATTGGCTTTGGCTTGGTCTGGCATGCAAACCGTCAAGCACAAACGCTAGCAGCCGCGTAATACTGCAGGCTGTAGAGACTAAAAAGGCGTCTTTCGGGACGCCTTTTTATCCTGCCAACTTTCCATCACGCAAACAGGCAACAAGCTCACCTTTACCAATGGGAAGTACACCCACATCGAGTTCAGGCTGTTGCTAACGCAATAAATCCACGGCCATTAGTCCAATATAAGGCTGCCGTTATCATCAAATTGCCAACAATCGCCATAAGCCACTTCCCAAAGGTAGTTATCCGGATCGGCAAAGTAGCCGCTGTAGCCTCCCCAAAATACGTCTTGTGCAGGTTTAACAATACGACCGCCACACCGCTCTGCCAGCGCCAGTACCTCGTCGACCTCTTCTTTGGATCGCGCGTTATGCGCCAATGTGATACCACCAAACCCTGTCTCGTTAACGGTGAGTCCGGGTTTGATATCATCGGCTAACGAGTCTGCGGGATATAACGCTAATCGTGTACCTGCGGTACTAAAAAACACGATGCCTTCTTCAGGGTGGCGGTGCGTTGGAAAGCCCAATTGGCGATAAAATTCATAAGAGTGAGAAAGATCCGCAACCCCCAATGTGATGATACTAATTCWTGCTTCCATACCATTGCTCCTTCGCTTAATCGGTAGGGGCATTGAGTCGCTTTGATATCACACTGTAACGTGTCAGCCATAAGGTAAGTGTGCGAGTAATCACAGCCTTACAGTGTCGCTAACTCAACATGAAGATTGATGTTTTTCAGTGTGATACCAACAGAAGCAAGGCGACTTTGTATATCATTTAGAGCGGCTTGGTAGTCATCACTTCGTTCAAAGCTGGCTAGCGTCTGTCGGTCTTTAAACATTAGCCGCACGATTAAGCTTTGTGGAAAACGCTGATAATTCACCTCATGCGTCAGCCATTCAAATCCCTCCACTTTTTCCATTGTCAATTCACAGACATCTGTCAGCGCTTCTCGAACCGCCTTGTCATATTTCTTATCTGTCTTTCGCATGATGCGTCTCTTCTACTGCTGGGTTTTCTTGTGTTTGGGGTCCGTGCGGCTGTGATCGACAAAAATCAGCGCTTCAGTGGCAAAACCTCGCTGTTTCGCTTCTGCAATAAATTTGTTTTTTACTGACTCCGACACGCTCGGTGTGCGCGATAGCAACCACAGGTAATCGTGGTCAGGCCCCGAGATAAAGGCATATTGGTAGTTATCATCCAAATCAAACACCACATACGACCCATAGAAAGGCCCAAAGAACGAAACCTTCAGATACCCCGTCTTATCATTTTCAACGAAGTACGCCTTACCCTCTGCTTCTTGCCATTTGCCCTCTTCGCGGCTAAAGCCTCGGTTTATCACTTTAACGCCACCGTCTTCACGCAACGTATAGGTTGCCGTCACATCGGATAAGCCGCGCTCAAACGAGTGATCCAGTCGCGCTACTTCATACCAAGTACCTAAATAGCGGTTAATCTCAAAGTTTGTTACGGGTGTAACCTGTTTTGGCATGCCTAAACACCCAGTTAACATTAAGGATAATAACCCAATCACCCAGCCTCTTTTCATCCTTATTCCCTCTTTAAATCCAACATGATGAGTCTTACTCAGTAACAGGTTTGATCGTTTACATGCTTTGTCAATTTTTGGTCAACTCGCTATTTCTCTGCTTGCCAAGGTGTCAAGACGGTGCTTATATAAGCACTCTTTAGTCACAGAGGTAATCACAATCCATGGACAGCGACCGATGTCGTGTTATGCCCTTCCCCGCTTCCTTTAATCAGGAGGCCATCGTATGTTAACACTCTTTTTGGAACCCGAAACCTGGGTGGTCTTCTTTACCCTTCTAACCCTTGAAGTGGTATTGGGTGTTGATAACTTAGTCTTTATCTCCGTACTGTGTGAACGTCTCCCTAAAGAGAAACGCCGCTTTGCGCGCACCTTGGGTATTGGTCTGGCCGTGATTAGCCGGATTGGCTTATTGCTTTCCATCGCTTGGGTCATGTCGTTGACTGTGCCCCTGTTTACGATTGGTATGGAACCGGTTACCGGTAAAGATCTTATCATGCTGTTTGGTGGTGGCTTTTTGCTGCTAAAAAGTGCCAAAGAGCTGTGGGCATGGTTGGGTCATGGCGAGCCCGTGAGCCATTCGACACAAGTGCGCACTGGTATGGCAGTGATTTTGCTGCAAATCGTTGCGGTAGATGCGGTATTCTCGATGGACTCAGTGATCACTGCGGTCGGTCTCACCCAAGATGTGCCTGTGATGGTCGCCGCCATTATTACCGCCGCCATCATTATGATAATTGCGGCAGAGCCCGTGAATAATCTGGTCAGCCGTTACCCTGGGTTTAAAACCTTAGCCTTGTTGTTCTTGGTGTTACTGGGATTGCTGCTGATGGCCGAAGGTGCTGGCATTCATATCAACAAAGGCTACGTATATGTTGCGATGGCATTTGGTTTGATACTTGAGCTCTGCCACATTCGATTGCGTAACAAGCAGCGCTTGAACATCAAGCGTATTCGTCCGCACTCTTCGTTGAAAGTGTCACGTCGGATTGCTGACAGCCGTTAATTCCCAGAGACCGTCGCCACACTGTTGATGGCGGCGGCCCTATCTTTAAACTGGATTTTTCCCACACAACACTGCCCTTGCTGCGCATAATGCGCTTGAATACGCGCCACAAGCTGCTCAAGTGGCATGATTTCCCCACTTGGCTGCCAGTGCTGCCCCCCATTTTCGCTCAACCAACAAATGCCTTCGCTATCTACCAACCGATCGTCTTCAGTGATCACGCTGTCACTCAGCGCCTCAAGCGACGCCGAGTCTGACGCAAACGAGAGTTCATCATCGCCGTGCCAAATCAGCAGTGCTGGGTATGCAAGAAAAGCACTCATTGCTTGGGCTTAAATATGGCCAGATTGAGTTCAACAGACGGGCCCATCCAACCCACGTGAGCCGTATGGTCAATGTAGTCATCGCCCGTCACGCCATGCAAAAACACGGTTAAATCACCGCGATGCGCCTCAAGCCATGCCATCACCTCGTCAAACGCAGCCTTATCAAAGGCGATTTGGAAGCTCCATCTTGGGTGTGGGCCAACACATTTTCGATGAAAGCGGCCAAGGTCGATGGGCAGTGATGATGCGGCGGCAGCCTGATAGATAGCATCCGCCTGCGCTTCGGTGTCAGCCTCGTAGTAGACATGGGCATGGTAAGCCTGGTGGCGGTTTGGAAAGTCAATGATTCGAGACATTTAGATTCTTCTACAAATCGATATGAATGATAAGAGTTTACGATAAACCAACACATATAAAAAGCGCCTTTCTACAAGGAGCTCGACTGGGTAACCCTTCGTCAGTCTGAGTATATAAGCATACCGCGTCCATGCTAAGCTTGAGCTAAACGCAAAGACAATGACCAAGGAGTCATCATGATTCAGCAAGGACAATCTCTACCGAGCGCCACCCTCAGTGAACTCACCGCTGAGGGCATGCAAACCCACGACATCCCTGCCCTTTTCGCCAACAAGAAGGTTGTGCTGTTCGCGGTGCCGGGGGCCTTTACCCCGACCTGTTCAGAGTCGCACTTACCGGGTTTTGTGGTGAAAGCGGATGAGATTAAAGCAAAAGGCGTCGATATGATTGCCTGCGTATCGGTTAACGATGCCTTTGTGATGCAGGCTTGGGGCGAGGCACAAAATGCCAATCAGATTCATATGCTGGCCGACGGTGATGCGAGCTTTACCAAGGCGCTAGGACTAGAAATGGATTCGGGGAAGTTTGGCGGTGTTCGCTCACAGCGCTATGCCATGATCATTGAAAATGGCACCGTCACCCAGCTTAATGTTGAGCCGCCGAAAAGCTTTGACGTTTCCAGTGCTGAAGCCGTACTCAAGCAGCTATAGGTTTGCCAGATGTTAGGCGATAACTCGCCCAACTGACGGCCTGAAGGTAATTTAGTAAGCGGTGACGGGATGACGCCACCGCTTTTTTATTACACTGACTTTTCACTCACGTTACGACGCAGTACATATTTTTGCACTTTCCCTGTCGACGTTTTTGGGAGTGTTGTAAAGATCACTTTTTTAGGCGCTTTAAAGTGCGCCATTTGCTCACGACAGAAAGCAATAATGTCTGCTTCAGTTACGACTGATGCTTCGGTCGTTTTGACAAACGCACAGGGAACCTCACCCCATTTTTCATCGGGCATCGCTATCACCGCGACTTCGTCAATCTCGGGGTGACGATACAAGACATCTTCAATTTCAATGCTGGAAATATTCTCTCCACCACTAATAATGATATCTTTCAATCTATCTTTGATTTCGATGTAATTATCGGCATGCCACACCGCTAAATCGCCCGTTCTAAACCAGCCGTTACTCATGGCATCTTCGGTCGCGCTGGGGTTCTTTAAGTAGCCTTTCATAACGATGTTACCGCGGACAAAAATCTCACCGAGTGTGCCACCATCTTTTGCAACCGGTTTAAACGTCACCGGATCGGCGACCATCAGATCCCCTTGCATCGGCGCGCGTACGCCTTGGCGCGCTTTCATCCGCGCTTTTTCTTGTTGGGAGAGGTGATCCCAATGATGCTGCCAATCACACACCACGCAAGGACCGTAGGTTTCGGTGAGCCCATAAACATGGGTCACAGCAATGCCCATCGCTTCCATGCCCTCAATCACAGAGGCAGGTGGCGCGGCACCTGCGGTCATGACCTTGATGGTATGCTTAATGCCAGATTTTAACGCCGGATCAGCACTGTTGATCATATTAAGGACAATGGGCGCACCGCAGAAATGAGTGACTTTATGGGTTTTTATCGCATCAAAGATAGGCTCGGCCCGAACATGCCGTAGGCTGACACTCACCCCCGCCGTTGCGGCCACCGTCCATGGGAAACACCAACCATTACAGTGGAACATGGGTAGCGTCCAAAGATACACTGGATGGGAATCCATGTTCCAAGACAGCACATTACTCACGGCATTCAGATGGGCGCCACGGTGATGATACACCACCCCTTTGGGATTGCCCGTGGTGCCCGATGTATAATTAAGAGAAATGGCCTGCCATTCATCGTCTGGCAATGCGTACTGATAATCACCATCCCCTTTTGCTAAAAACGTCTCGTAGGTAGTTTCACTGATGCATTCGCCATACGGATACAAGGGATCATCAATCGCAATCACCAGTGGGCGGTGTTTGATCATTTTTAACGCCCGCTTAGCCACTTCCGTCATTTCCTTGTCGACGATAAAGACTTTGCTTTCCGCGTGTTCGAGAATAAAAGCGACGGTTTCCGCTTCTAGCCGGGTATTAATGGTATTGAGTACGGCACCTGTCATCGGCACACTAAAATGCAACTCAAAGACTTCAGGCAGGTTGGGAGCCATCACCGATACCGTATCACCCAGCCCAATGCCGGCTTGACTCAATGCCGAGGCAAATTGACGACAACGCTGATCGACTTGCTGCCAACTCCAACATAAATGGCCATGCACGCTGGCCGGATAATCTGGATAGACGCTGGCGGCCCGCTCAAGGAAAGAAAGCGGGCTCAGTGTTTGATAATTGGCTGGACTTTTGTCTAAGCCAAGATCGTAGATATTATTAGATGACATAACGCGCTCCTTGCTGACTTTGTCTAGATAACTAGATCAACGTAGCATGTCATCGAGCATGCGCTATTCAACTTAAGTCGATATGGCGGCGATAACGCAAAAAGGCCCAGCGGTGCTGAGCCTTGTTATTAATGAGGTGTGAATTTAGAAGTGTAATGACGCGCCGAGGACGACTTTGCGCTCTTCGCCCAACGTGGTTTTATTTTGTACACCACCAGCGAGATAGCTTTCGTTGAAGAGGTTTTTAACATTCACCGTGAGTTTTAGATCAGATCGTTCACTGGTTTRTACCGTGTGGCCGACACCTGCATTCACTGTGGTGTAACCTGGCTTATGATAGGTATTTTTAGTATCGCCATAACGATCACCGACGTAACGCGCACCTACGTTCACATAGGTTTGGTTATCGACATCATAACGTGACCAAATGCTGGCGCCCCACTCGGGTGTATCGGCAGGCTGTTTACCGTCATGCTTAGGGTCAACGGGATCTTCGGTCCGTGCATGCAAGTAGGTTGCAGAACTATGCAGTGACCAGCTATCGGTCACCTGGCCGCCCAAGTTTAGCTCTACCCCTTTATGGGTTTGTTTACCTAATTGTGTGGTGCGTGAGGTAAGGTTGCCTGGTCCGGTAATCGTCTCTTTCACTACTTTGTTTTCTTGCTCAATTTGGAACACGGCAGCACTGAATAACGCTTGATCGTTCAGTAACGCTTGCTTGTAACCGAGCTCGTACAACTTTCCTTTTACCGGATCAAGCGCCATACCTTCGTTAATATCCTTTTCGCCTTTAACCGGGTTTTTCGGCTCAAAGCTCTCGGAATAGGTCACGTATAGGGTTTGTTCGGGGGTTGGGTGATACATCACCGCCGCTTTCGGTAGCAGGTTATAATAGGTATCGGTTTCGTTCTCTTCGCGATCGTAGCGAAGCCCTGCAAGCACTTGCCATTGTGGATTCAATGTCATTAAGTCTTGCGCGTAAAAGCCAATTGAATCGGTGGGTTCATAATCACTTGGGGGCACTGTGTTATAATGGATATTTGGCTCTGGATACGCACCGCCAACTATGGCAGTTTGGTCTTCCTTCTTCACACGCTGCCTGACATAGTCATTACGCAGCGCATTGGAGCCAATT
The DNA here is from genome assembly GCF_001995685.1 of Salinivibrio sp. IB282. Lineage (NCBI taxonomy): Bacteria > Pseudomonadati > Pseudomonadota > Gammaproteobacteria > Vibrionales > Vibrionaceae > Salinivibrio > Salinivibrio sp. IB282. The sequence continues at coordinate 40,173 of NZ_MUET01000020.1, forward strand.
AGCACTTGGTGACCGATATTGGCGAACTGAAATGCACCGGTGACATCAATATAAGCCGTATCCAATACCCAATTGTCGTGACGATCCATAGCAAAGTACTTAAACGATTGGTTATTGGCGTTGTAGGTTTCACGCTTTCCAAACCCTTCATGATAGTGGCGCTCGTAATCTTGACGATTGTAGCCGGCTTTGACTTTCCAATCCGGCGTTAATTGGCTGACAATATCGATTCCGTAGTTCTCGACATCAATGTCCATGAACGACCAAGGCGCTTCCCAGATAAATTGGCTACCCAGTTGCGGTTGACCATTAATAATATTAGCGCCGTTATCGCTGTTACTGTCATCAATCACGCGATCATAATGAAGAGAAAGTTGGGTATCGGGGGTGATGTCATAATCAAGCATCAAGCCTGCGACTTGGCGATCGAGCTCAGGTTCACTGCCATCTACATAGCGACGTGATGAGCCCTCGCTTTGTTTCGATAGCACCATCCGACCACGTAAGGTGCCGCTCTCGTTGAGAGAACCCGACGCATCGGCGACGGTGTGTTGATAATCGTTAGTACCGACTTTCTGACTGATTGACGCTTGGAACGCAGCTGTTGGTCGTTTGGTGACCATATTCACCAGACCGCCCGGTGCGGACTTGCCATAGAGCAAACCTGCTGGCCCTTTTAACACCTCAACGCGTTCCATCAGCTCAACAGGATGGCGATAATAAGACCATTGCTGCTGGCCATTACGCAGGTAGCCTGTTCCGGTATCAAGTTCAAAACCGCGAAGCGAGAAAATCTCACGATTACGGTCCGTACCGCCCACACCAATGCTGGCGTCATTCACCAACACATCCCCTAACGTGGTCGCGTTTTGCTCTTGAATCAGCGTTTGATCCATCACAGCCACTTGGCCCGCTGTTTCTAGTTGGCTGACATCCATTCGCATCGCCGTTTCGTTGCTATTAGCCTTAAAACGTGCCTGATGGCCTTCAACCACATAGACTTCATCAACGGGTTCTGTCGGGTTGGTTGCAGCTGCACTGGTAAGGGGTGACAGCGCGACAGCCACAAAAACGGCAAGGGGGTGTTTCTTCAACATGAGACTTCCTGTAGCTAACGATTATTTGAACTCACTGGAACATAAACAACAATCAGTCTCATTTCCATTTGTTTTTATCGATACGCAACTGTTTGCGCTTTTTTTCGTCAAGGTTGTATGGGTTGTGTTAAAAATGTTAAAGGTTTCATCAGGTTATTGATAGGCCACCGTTTCGTTACTTAGCGGACATTAGATAATTGTTTATCAACGTGACCCAATCTATCGACATACTCAAGCGCCTTGTTGTTCATTCGGACGTTGCGCTTAAAGACAACGAAAGCGTGAGAACCGCATCTCGGCTGCGCCCTGTCTCCACAAAACCCAGCGCTTGGTACAATGAAACGGCTGGGTTTTCTGCAAAGACACGCAACGCTAACTGCGCATAGCCAGACGTTTGCGCATAAGCCATCGCCCAAGTGATGGCCTCGCGGCCGATCCCTTGCCGCTGCTTACTCGGCTCAATCTGCAAATCACGGATAAAAAGCGTTGCACCGTCTGACTTCAAACGAATCACGCCACAACGCTTTCGCTCATGGCGAATTTCATAGTTATCAAATATTCGCCAACTTTCCATAAACCGCTGGGGATCCCAAGCGATATTCCTCGCCTCGTAGTAAAGGGCCATATTCTCTTGGGTCAGCCGTTGGCTGTACTTCGCATCCGTTGTCGGACCTATTGCAACATCCATGTCATTCTCCTCTCATTCACGCTTGGCTAAACGTGCTTTGACGGCACTTACACCTTGCCAATCTTCTAGCTCTTGTTCGGGGTACTCGGATCGAAATTGCTGATACAACGCAATGCCCTGCGGATCTTCCAGCACATCAACCGTCACCCCTTTTTCTTGCAGCATCGTCTCGTTACCGCCCGCACTGGTGACATCCCCCACCACCACGCGAGAAAAACCGCGCATGGTAATCAATGTCGCGCACACATCGCATGGGCTTAAACTGGTAAACAAGGTTGTTTGGCTGAAGTCGATTCGCCCAGCATCACGTATCGCGGCCGTTTCACCATGGTTGTAGGGGTGATTGTCTTGCACCAAGGTGTTATGTCCTTTGCCCACAATTTGGCGTGTCTCATTGTCAATAATCACCGCGCCGATGGGGCAGCCTCCTTCATCCGCGCTTTTTTGGGCTAACAACACCGCAATGCGCATCAAATCGGCATCGGTCAGTTTTTGGCTGAAGCTGTTATCCACCAGCACCGGCAAACTGCGCGTTGGCATATGCGCCATGGCACGTAGCGCGGCTTCGTCCACCGTACTGTTTGCATTTAATAGCATCCACTCTCTCCTTATTTTATCTGACAGATAACGTTAAGCTGCGTCATACCACAAGATCATCAATTTACTCGCAATTAATGAACCAAACAGTGATAAGGTTTGTATTGGTCAATTCGATATTTGTTATTGGTTTAATCGACCTTTTGCGCCTTCGTCTGTACTTGTTAGCCAAGGGTGGTGATAGCAACTCTTTTCAGGGATTTTTATNGGGAATTTTTGCTTACAAAGCAGTAGGCAACCATTTTATGAACCAATTCTTTGACAACATGCCTGCCCCTACGGTCACCGTGACGGCCACTACAGTCTCAACCCATCCTTGGCGAGAACAACAAACCACCATTGGTAGTTTTGCGGCCATTAATGACACCCAGCTAACCACCGAGGCAAGCGGCATCGTCAACAATATCTTGTTCGACAATGCGACGTCGGTGAAAAAGGGACAACTGCTCCTCACGCTAGATGCCAGCGTTGATGAAGCAGAATTACGTCGGCTCGAGTCCGTGGCAGAGCTTGCTCAACTTGAGTTAAGACGCTATCAACGGCTGTTTAAAGACAAAAACATTTCTGAATCCGAGCTAAAGCGCAAAGAAAGCGAAGCCAAACAAGCGATTGCCGCTGTCGACAGCCAAAAAGCGCGCATTGAGCAAAAGTCATTAACCGCGCCTTTCGACGGCATCATTGGGATCAGAGACGTCAGTCTTGGCCAATTAATGTCCCCGGGGACAGCGGTTGCGACACTCACGTCAGTGACCCCGATTCACCTAAACTTTACCCTGCCCGAGCAGCAGCTCAGCACGCTGAAAAATGGCCAAACCGTTTCTGCCACGATTAGCGCGCGGCCCGACGAGGTCTTTACCGGCACAGTGACTGCGATTTCGCCGGTTGTGACGCCGTCGAGTCGCAGTGTTGATATTCAAGCCACCTTTGACAACCCAGATGCCGTTTTACGGTCAGGTATGTTCGCACGCGTGAGCCTTGATCAAGGTGAAGAAACGCAAAATGTCTTGCTGGCACCACAAAGCGCGATTCAATTTAATCCGTATGGCAACGCAGTCTTCGTGATCCAAGAGCAAGACGATGCATTGACGGTACAACAGCGCTTTGTGCAAACGGGCGCGCGCCGCGGTGACATGATTGTGATTAAAGACGGCCTTCAACCCGGTGACCGTATCGTTACCTCCGGCCTCCTCAAGCTCCGTAACGGCAGCAACATCAAGATCAGTGACAATGAGCGTGTTCAGCCGAGCGAAGATCTTGATCCCAACGTTGTGAATCAATAGGAGCGATTCGATGCGATTTACCGACGTCTTTATCAAGAAACCCGTCTTGGCCTCCGTAGTGAGCCTATTCATTATCTTGCTCGGCTTACGCGCCATCACCGACATGAATGTGCGTCAATTCCCCGAGATCAAAAATGCWGTGGTCAGTGTCTCTACCACTTATATCGGTGCAGATGCCGACCTGATTCAAGGCTTTATCACCACGCCGCTGGAGCGTGAAATCGCTGCCTCAGAAGGGATTGATTACTTAGTCTCGACTTCAACTGCCGGTGTGAGCACCATCGAGGCCTATTTACGCCTTGATTACGACCCGAATGAAGCACTCACGCAGATTGCCGCACAGGTGAATAAGGTGCGCTCTGAGCTGCCTGATGATGCCCGTGAGCCCGTCGTTACCCTGCAGGTGGGGGAAACAGTCGCGGCTATGTACCTCGCGTTCTACTCTGACGTCCTCACTGACAATCAAATTACCGATTACTTGGTCCGGGTGGTCGAGCCACAGCTGTCGACGATTCCCGGTGTGCAGCGTGCTGATGTGTTAGGTGCCAGTAGCTTTGCGATGCGGATCTGGCTCGACTCGGTCAAAATGGCCGCTTACGATCTCACCGGTACGGATGTGATTGCCGCCCTGCGCAGCAATAATGTGCTTGCTACGCTGGGGCGCACCAAAGGGCAAGACGTGGCGATTGATTTGAACGCCGCCACCGACATTCATGACGTTAAGCAATTTGAAGATTTGGTGATCAGCAGTGATGGCCAATCTGTTGTGCGTTTGAGTGATGTGGCGACCGTTGAGCTCGGCGCCGAAAGTTACCAAACGTCGGTGAACTTTAACGGGCTCGATGCCACTTTTATCGGCATCGAAGTCTCGCCAGATGCCAACGCGCTGGATGTGATTGAGGCGGTGAATCAGGTGTGGGATGCCGACATTACCACCCAATTGCCTCAAGGGTTATCGGCCTATATCGCCTATGATTCAACCGAGTATATTGATAACGCCATTGACGAAGTGGTGATATCGATTATTCTCGCCTTAGCCATCGTGGTGTTTGTGATTTACGGCTTTTTGGGGTCGTTACGCTCAGTGATTATTCCTGCGGTCGCGATCCCCGTATCGCTTATCGGCACCTTCTTTTTAATGTGGCTGCTAGGGTTTTCCATTAACCTACTGACACTGCTTGCCATGGTACTTGCAATCGGTGTGGTGGTCGATGATGCGATTATCATGCTTGAAAACGTGCACCGCCATATCGAAGAAGGCAAAAGCCGAACACAAGCTGCGCTGGAGGGCGCGCGCGAACTGGCGTGGCCGATTATCACCATGTCGACCACCTTGGTCGCGGTATTCCTGCCCATCGGCTTTGTTGGTGGCTTAACCGGGGTACTGTTTGTTGAATTTGCCTTTACCCTCGCCGCCTCGGTGATCTTATCCGGCGTGGTGGCGCTCACGCTCTCGCCCATGATGTGTGCCTATGTCCTCAAGCCCTATCAAGCGGACAAAGCGACCCAAGATCGCTCCCTTGAGCATTGGCTGGACAAGCAGTTTGACCGACTACATCATCGCTACCAACGCACACTCCATAGCTTGTTGAATACCAATGCGGTGATCCTCACGTTTGGCGCGATTGTTTTAGTGTCTTGCTATTTCTTGTTTATCACCAGTCCCTCTGAGCTTGAACCCGCCGAGGACCAAGGGTTTGTGTTCTCCATTCTCGAAGCCGACAGCCAAACCACACTGGATGCGTTGTCTGCCAGTACCGACGAATTAAACCGACTGATTGACGATGTACCAGAAATCGACAACGTCTTTATTATCAATGGCTCTGGCGGCACCAACAACGCAATAGCCGGTATTGTACTCGCACCATGGGATGAGCGAGAGCGCAGTACCCAAGCGATCTTGGAAACCGAAATCCAACCCTTTATGGACAGCCAACCGAGCTTAAGCAGCTTTGCCTTGGTGCCCCCTTCACTACCGTCTCCGGGCGGCGGGACGCCGGTTGAATTTATTATCGGTTCAACACAACCCTTTGAAGCGATTAATGAAGTGGCGAACAATATCGTGGGCAAAGCGATGCAAACGGGGCGGTTTATCTTCGTCGATACCGATCTGAGCATTGACCGCCCCAAACAAACGGTCAACATCGACCGTGAAAAGGCTGCTTTGATGGGCGTGAGCATGCAACAGCTTGCCGCGGATATGGGCTCACTGTTATCTGGTGCGGATGCGGGACGCTTTTCACTGGATAACCGCTCATACCGGGTGATCCCCCAAGTGGCGCGTAATGAACGTCTCACGCCAGAACAATTGCGCCAGTTCTACACTCGCAACCAAGACGGTGAATTGGTTCAGCTATCAACGTTAGTGTCCTTGGACGAAAGTGTGCAGCCCCAAGCATTACGCGGTTTTCAGCAGCTGAATGCGGTGAAAATTTCTGGTGTACCGCGCCCTGGTGTTCCCTTGGGGGAAGCGCTGGGTGTGCTCGAAGAGATTGCAGCGACAGAATTGCCAGCAGGCTTTAGTGTCGATTATGCCGGACAGTCACGCCAGTTTATGAGCGAAGGACAGCAACTGGTCGTGACCTTCTTCTTTGCTTTAATCGTGATTTTCTTAATCTTGGCGGCGCAGTTTGAGTCGTTTAAAAACGCGATCATTATTTTGGTCACCGTGCCTATGAGTGTCTGTGGCGCGCTGATATTTATCAGCCTCGGGTTTACCACGCTGAACATATACACCCAAGTCGGCTTGCTCACCCTCGTCGGCCTGATTGCCAAACACGGGATATTAATCGTCGAGTTCGCCAATCAGCTTCAGCAAGAAGGACGAACCAAACGTGAGGCGATTGAAGAAGCGACCGCCATCCGTTTACGCCCTATCTTGATGACAACGGCGGCGACGGTGCTCGCCATGATCCCGCTCTTGATTGCCTCAGGCGCAGGTGCTGGTGCCCGTTTTGCCATGGGGTTAGTGATTGCCAGTGGGATGACGTTGGGTACCTTATTCACCCTGTTCGTAGTGCCTGCGATGTATCTATTTTTAGCCAAAGCGATTACACCGACGCCAACTGAACATAGGGTGTCTACCCAAACAAACCACGACGCCTAATCTTCCCACATCAGGCCACAGTGCAACACATCGTGGCCTGATTTCATCCTTCAACAAACCTCGCGAGTACAAACTCCACCAGCAGTTTCACCCGCAGCGGTACATGATCCCGATCGCGATACAACAAAAACAGGGTTCGTGCTTGGCTTTGCCATTCAGGCAGCACCCGCTGTAACGTCCCTTGTTCAATCAATGGTAATGCGGAGTAGTCGGGAATGTAGCCCATTCCGAAACCAGCCTGTACGGCATGCGTCAGCATTTGAATTTCGTCAACTTCAGCACGAATGCCAGTGGTGGCTTGGTAGTCATAGGCGTCACCAGTTGTGTCGTGCTCTAGCTGCCAAACGGTCATTGGGTGACACAGCACGACAGGTTTACCCACCAGCTCTTTTGGCGACTGAATCTGACCATAATCACTGTCTGGACTCGCGCAGACAATAAAGTGAATATCGGTTAATGGCCGTGCGATCCAATCTTCTACCACTGGATTGCCGACCCGAAACACCACATCCATCCCTTCGCCTTCAATATCGATGAGCGTATTCGAAACACTCACATCAAGCTGAATTTCTGGATAAGCAGACATAAAATCAAACAAAACAGCGCGCAAAAACTGTTTACCGGCATTAATAGGGGCGCTGATACGAATCTTACCTTTGGGCTGGTGTTTTTCGCTCAATAGTTCATCACTGACAGCGTTCAGCTCATTAAAAAGACTCGCAGCGCGTTCAAAATAGCGACGGCCCGTTTGCGTCAGCGAGATACGATGCGCATCGCGATTGAGTAAACGCAGGGCAAGATCCTGCTCAAGCTGGCGAATACGACGGCTGAGGGTGGATTGCGGCATGGCAAGCTGTTGCGCCGCGGCTTTAAAGCTGCCTAATTGCGCAACAGTACAAAAACAGCGCAAATCGTCTAACGAATAGCTAGGTTTCATATTTGGAATCTACCGTTCTGATATTGCCGGTTTATTCATATTTTGAAACTTATACACTAGCGCACCTCACTCAACAAGTCAGGTCTTGCTATGACAACTACTGCTTCACGGTGGAAAGCCATTGCCCTTCTCATTTTATGTGCTTTTTTTTGGGGCAGCACTTTTCCGATTGGTAAAGATGCGCTGAATGAAGTGAATGCGCTGACCTTGGTATTTTGGCGTTTTGCTGTTGCCGCGATGTGCTTAGGCTTCTACCTCAAACTCACCCGTACCCGCGTCCCCACACTCAGTGCTAAACAATGGCTGTGGGCGACCACCGTTAGCGCCGTGGGGATTGGTGGATTAAATCTTTGCCTATTTACTGGACTTGAGCATACTCAAGCGACCAATGGGTCATTAATCATGGCGCTCAGCCCGTTGGTAACCTCACTTATCGCCTGTATCGCGGTTCGTGCGTTGCCGCGTAAAGGGCAAGTTTTCAGCTTGGTGGTGAGCTTATCGGGCGTGCTCATGGTGATTACCAATGGTCAATGGCAGATGCTCAGCCAATTAAACTTTAACCAAGGCGATCAGATGATTTTCACTGGCATGTTTGCATGGAGTGCGTACACCTTCTTCAGCCAAGGCATTGGCCGCTGGATGCCGGTGATCCCCTACACGTTTTTGGGCATGCTTAGTGGCGCGACTGTGATTGGTATCATGTGTGCTCTTACACCAAACGTGCATCCATTTGGCGAAGTTTGGGCTGCAAGTCCGCTGGCCGTCTCCGAACTCCTGTATATCGCTGTGCTGGGTACCGTCGCTGGTTACTTACTCTGGCTCAACGGTGTGCGCCATTTGGGGTCAGCTAATGCTGCCGTATTCTTTAACTTTGTACCTGTGTTCGCGGTAGTCACCGCGTTTTTGATGGGACAAGCCGTGAGCCAGCTTCAGGTGGTGGGCATTATCATTGTGATCGCAGGACTGTTATTACCACGCCTCCCCCACCCTGGACGCTGGCGACTTGCGCTGTCACGCTCAGCTTAAACGCCATTAAATAAAGCAATAGCCTTTGCCGTGGTCGGTTTGCAAGCGCTCAGGCGGCAGTCCAGCGTCAGCGAGTTTTTTCCGAACACGGCTTAAATGCATATCGAGGCTGCGATCATCAGGCGTAAACGTTTTTTTAAGCACCTGACGATAAAGGAGTGACTTACTCAACGTAGTATCTTTATGCTGCGCAAGAAGCCACAAGAGTTCGAATTGTATGGGTGTTAATTTGACCGCTTGGTCATCCACTCTGACTTGGTGTGTGTCTTGGTGCATCCAGAGATTATCAACTTGCAGCTGGCCTGATGACTCTTTGATCACCACCATGGCATGGCGGCGATGCATCGCAATCGCGGTGCGCAGCATACACTCATCAATATCAATAGGGACAGATAGCACATCTTCCGCCCCGGCATTCAGCGCGGCCACGCGATCAGCCGCCGCTTGACTTGCCATTAAAGCAATAAACGGGCACTGCTCGCTCAACCAGCGCAAGGTTGTCATTTGCGCCTCTCCCTCTGGCACCCAGCTAATCAATTGCACAGCATCCCAATCGGGCATTGGATCATCAGGGCCAATCACAGTCACATCGCAGCCGTGATCTCGCAGCCGAGCTTCGAGTAGCGCGATAAATGACTGATCTTCTGGGCCGCGCACGACAATGGCGGGCTTAGTTTTGGAGAAAAACGCCTGGTGCATCAGTGGTCCTATCTAAACGTTCACGTCACATCAATGGCTGAACCCTATTTATCGTCATTGTCACTCAAAAAAGGATTCGCCAAGCTATTCATTGTCTTACAGTATTAGCCTGTAAAGCAAACGGGTTTACGTCGACTTCAGCGTTTTCGATCCCTCATGGCGTGGGAATGATGACAAACTCAGCAGCCGACCACTAAAAGCGATCGACCACTAAAAGCGATCGACACGATACGGATGCATATCAATATCCGTGTGTTCCTCATCTATCATTTGTCCCAACAATTTTCCGGTCACAGGGCCCAAGGTAAAACCTTGATGACCATGACCGCATGCCAACCACAATCCCTTTTGGTCGGGCGCTGGGCCGATCATGGGCTTCATATCGGGCAGGCAAGGACGCCCACCTTTCCAGGGCGCCGCATCCACACGATCACCCAGTGGATAAAGCGAACGGGCGACCTGTTCAGCGGCATTAAGTTGGCGTTCATTCACTGGCGCATCCAATGCTGTCAATTCTGCCCCTGTGGTTAATCGCACGCCCGCGCGCATCGGTGCGAGCAAATAACCCACTTCGGCGTCCATAATCCAATGATTGAGCGGGGTGTTAGCGTCAGCTTGATAATGCATGTGATAGCCACGTTTGGTGAACAAAGGTACCTCTATGCCTTGCTGACGCAACCAGTAAGATGACCACGGTCCCATCGCCATTACAACCCGATCCGAGCGAAGACGCGCGTGATCTGTTTCGATGACCCAATGTCCGTCTTCCTGCTTGAGTGCTTGCAAATTGGCGCGCTTTATCTCGCCGCCTTTGGCGATGACATCGTCGGCGTAGGCTTGAACCAAGGCGCCTGGGTCGGTCACTGTCCAAGGTTGTTTCCAGTGGATCGCGCCCGCCAGCGAAGCCGTTAAACTTGGCTCCATCGCCGCGATCTGTGCTGCGTTTAGCATCTCATAGTCAACGCCATAGTTGACACTGTCTGACGCGGCACGCGTACACTCTTCGTCTAAAGCTTTTTGGGTGCGGAATAATTTTAGGTAACCCTCTTTGCGGATCAATGACCCTGCTTGAGCAGACGTAATCATCTCCTCGTGAGTCTCTAAAGATTGCATAATTAACGCCGCGTACTCTGGCACCAGTTTTTTATATTTACTCTCACTGGAGTAGTGCCAGTATTGCAACAGTGGATGCGCAGCGCGGATCACACTGGTGGGACGGTAGCGGATATCGACCGAACGATTGGGTAACACGCGCAACAAGGTGGCAAGATCGCGGGGAAAGGCATAAGGTCTCACCGCCTCGCGCTGAATAATCCCAGCATTGCCAAATGAGGTCTCTTGCCCTGGCGCAACCCTATCAATAACAGTAACCTCGTACCCGCGCTTTAAAAGATGCCACGCCACCGACACGCCCACCATGCCTGCACCTAATACCACCACATTTTTGGCCATTTTTTCACTCCCTGAACACGCCAAGTCATTTATTGTCACTGCGAAATTTATCCGCGTAATTCCATGCTTTTACACATAACCAATAACGACATCAATCATACACTGATGAGTTTTCCGGCGCGCTCTCAGTCCATGAACGATGTCGGCTTAGTCTCTGATTACCATGCGACGTTTTTACACTGGGTTGACGTACAAACCGGATAGCTCAAAGATTTCGACAGCTTTATTGAACGCTTCTACCGCAGTTATCATCCACTATATAATGG
>NZ_MUET01000021.1:0-42040 GCF_001995685.1 Salinivibrio sp. IB282
CGTGTGCCATGACACTGAGATCGGCAGCGTCTTTTAATCGCCACTCAAACCCTGCCGGATCGCAGTCGAGGCGATGCAGTGCCGGCGTTGAGACATACAGGTGGTTCAGCGCTTTCACCCATGCTTGGATACCTTGATGGCGACCGTATTGTAGCCAATGCCATTCAAGCTGACTGTCATGGTTCCACTCTGCGGTCTGACCGATCTCCGCCCCCATAAAGTTAAGCTTTTTACCTGGCTGACCATACATATACCCAAGAAAGGCACGTAAGTTGGCGGTTTGCTGCCACTCGTCACCGGGCATTTTACCGATCAACGAACCTTTTCCATAAACCACTTCATCATGCGACAGTGGCAATACGTAATTCTCGCCAAACGCATAAACCAATGGAAATGTTAGCGTGTCGTGGTGATAGCATCGATACACCGACTCTTCACGGATATAACTGAGGCTGTCATGCATCCAGCCCATATTCCATTTGAACCCAAACCCAAGTCCGCCGGCATAAGTAGGTGCCGATACTCCCGGAAATGTCGTCGATTCCTCGGCAATGGTCATCGCATTTGGGAAATAATGATAAACAGACTCGTTCATCCACTTTAAGGTAGCGATGGCATCATAGTTCTCGTTGCCGCCATCCACGTTGGGGACCCATTGATCCTGCTCGCGCGAGTAATCGAGATACAGCATCGACGCGACGGCATCGACACGCAGGCCATCGATGTGAAACTGGTCAAGCCAATACAAGGCGTTATTCACCAAAAAGCGGCGCACATGCTCTTTACTCATATCGTAGAGATGACAATGCCAGTCGTTGTGCCAGCCACGTCGTGGGTCGGGGTCATGATATAGCGGAGTGCCATCGAAAAAGGCTAAACCGTGATCATCGGTAGGGAAATGCCCCGGCACCCAGTCAAGGATCACACCAATACCCGCTTGATGGCACTGGTCGACAAAATACTTAAAATCATCTGGCGAGCCATAGCGGCTGGTCGGCGCAAACAGGCCAACCGGCTGATAACCCCAGGAACCATAAAACGGATGCTCACTGACTGGCATTAGCTCCACATGGGTATAACCCATTTCTACCAAGTAAGGAACGAGACGGTCAGCAAGCTCACGATAGCCTGGGCACTGACCCGATGCATCTCGCTGCCAGGAGCCGAGGTGAAGCTCATAAAACGATAACGCTTGCGTGTGTTTTTCGGTGACGGGACGCGCTTGCCAGTGCTGGTCGTGCCATTGATAAGCATGTTGATCATAGGTCAGAGAGGCAAAGGACGGGTATTGCTCGGCATACGCCCCGTAAGGGTCGGCTTTGTGCGGTAAGCACTGTCCATCAGGCCCCGTTAGGGCGTATTTATAGCGCTGCTGCATGCTAAGGTGAGCAATAAACCCGACCCAAAAGCCATCTTCAATGGGCGTCATCAAGGCGGTATCAGCTTGCCATTGGTTCCAATCGCCAATCACGCTGACCGATTGCGCATGAGGGGCAAAGACAATAAAACGCACGCCTTCAATAGGCTCACCGTTAACCGGCAAGGTCATAGGATGCGCACCCATGAGCTGATGCGCATAGCGAGGATTGTGCAAGGCCGCGAGATCGATGTCGTAGTGATCGGGGTGCGTATAATATGGTGTCATCGAGGAAGAGGAATGTGACACAGAAGGCTCCTTATAGAAAAACGCTCCATCCCATGCGTGTTGGCTAGCACTAAGGATAGAGCGTGGTCGCGTGGTGATCAGGCGATCAAACGGATAGACGACTCGCGTGTAAGCGTACCCGCGAAAGATCCTTCGCCAGTTGATTTAACTCTTCGCGGCTAAACAACGTATCTAGGTTCACTGAGAGTTTACGTCGCCAGTTAGGATACTCATCCACCGTGCCTGGGATGTTGACCGGTTTCTCCATTTCCAACCAATCTTCCAACTGGACACTTAACAGCGCCGATTGGCCGGCGGCAACATGCAATTGCAATGCGCGGCACAAGTGGCCATCCATCGGCACATAGCGCGCATCAGCCCCCACGCCATCCGGTAGCATGCCGTGCCAGCTTACACTGTCTAATATGCCTTGTTTGGCTTTTAAGCGATCATCAAACAATTGTTGGAGTTGCGCTTCATCTGGGTATAGGCCTAACTCTTGCCCCAGCTTTAAATCGTCGCAATGCCAAAAACCACGAATCGTTGGCATATCATGGGTGGCAAGCGTCGCCATCGCTTGCTCGGTGTAATGCGCCGGAGAAATAAAGCCACCGTCCTCTTCTGAGGTTTCAAAGAAGAATACCTTGTAGGAATGCACGCCCGCATCCGCAAGTAACGCGCCAATTTCATCGGGTACCGTCCCCAAGTCCTCACCAATCACACTGCACTGATGACGATGCGACTCAAGCGATAAAATCGCGAGCATGTCTTTAACGGGATAGTACAAGTAAGCGCCCTCGGTAGCATTTTTCCCTTTAGGGATCCACCATAAGCGCAGCAAGCCCAGTACATGATCGATACGCAACGCCCCACAATGACGCATGTTGGCACGTAGCAATTCGATGTAGGCATGGTAACCGGTGTGTTGCAGCGCTTGCGGATCAAATGGCGGCAAGCCCCAGTTTTGTCCCCGCGGTCCCAACACATCCGGCGGTGCACCAATGCTAGCATCCAACACTAACGGTGAATTATCCGACCAGGTTTCGCTTCCCGCGTCTGACACCCCAACAGCAAGATCACGGTACAAGCCCAGCGACATCCCCTGCTCTTCAGCAATGGCTTGTACCTCTTCCATTTGACCTTCGGCAATCCACTGTAGATACATGTACAGTTGAATGTCATCGCTATGCTGCTCGATAAATGCTTGCGTCGCCGCGTTTTCATAACGGCGATATTTTTCAGGAAACACCGGCCAACCCCAAGCGTGAGGATCATCGGCCCGTAAATACTGGTGCAACGCATCAAACGTCGCTTGCTGTTTTAAGCTCTCTCCCCCTTGCTCAATAAAGTCTAAAAACGCACGGCCACGTCGTGTCTGTTGCAGTAGTTCGCGTTGCTTAAACTCTTGAAATAAAAGCGGTAGTACGGCCATCTTTAAGGCGGCGACTTCACTATAATCGACCCAATGCGTGTCGCGTACTGCTTGCAGGCGACGCTGGAATTCGGCACTGCCCACGAGTTGCTGGGCACGGGCGCTCAAACAAAACTCTCGAACGTTGCTCACATCAATATACAAAAGATTAAGCCAGCGGCGTGATGACGGACTATACGGGCTCGCGGCTTCTGGATTGGCAGGGAACAACGCATGAATAGGGTTAAGGCCAACAAAGTCAGCGCCGCGCGAGGCAAGCTCACTAACCAATTGTTTGAGATCGCCAAAATCACCAATCCCCCAGTTGTGAGGGGTACGCAGTGTGTAGAGCTGAATACTCGGCCCCCACATTTTCTTGTGTTGATCCAATTCTGGCTGCTTATAACATTGGGTGGGCGCCATGATGAGTGTCATTTGATACGGGGCTTTGCGCCGTTTACGTATCACGGAAAGGCGGTGATAGCCCCACGGTAGGGAGCAAGGCAGGCTAAACACCAATGGGCCACCATTACTGCGCTCATCGCGAACGATTTGTGACTGTAAGTAACCTTCAAAGCATTCGCCCTGTTCGGTTTCCAAACGCCAACTAAAGTCACTTTCTCGCGCACTGGTACCTAAATGAAGCGCAATTTCAACCGGCTCATTCTCCTGCACCACCTGCACAGGGGCGAGCACATCCGCTTTGTGTTTTTTCTCCGCCGACGCCAATAACGCCTCGTCGTTTCGTGTGTCATAGCCAAGTGACGTTAGTAAGTCATGTAAGGTACTGTCCGGCACAGCCGCTTCTGAGCCCCATGCACTGATATAGCGATCAGCGAGGTTGGCCATTTGTGCGACTGTCTTCAATGCAGATTCTTTCATCGCTTTCTCCGAGGGGTCTGCCCCCTTCTTTTATTGGGCAATATTGTTGTCATTATTGTTAGGTGGCAAGGCTCATTCCTTGCCACCGATAAGGTTGTTAACCCGTTATATTGCAATTAGCGCTTAATCGCTTCTAACTGCCAAATGTTATTAACGTAATCGCGAATTGAGCGGTCTGAGCTAAACTTACCGACCAGCGCGGTGTTCAGAATCGCTTTACGTGCCCATTGCGACGCGTCACGGTAATCACGGTCAATGTCATTGTGTGCGCGCACGTAATCGGCAAAGTCAGCCAAACACAGGTACGGGTCGCCGCTACCCATCACGCTGTCAAACACAGGACGCAGGGCCCCTGGCTGACCTGGCGTGAACGTCTCATCCAGCAAACTATCCAAAGCGGCCTTCAATAGGGGCTGGCTGTGATAGACCGCTTCAGGCTGATAGCCTTTTTGGCGTAATTCGGTGACACCATCAACATCTAAGCCGAAGATATAGATATTATCGTCACCCACTTCTTCACGGATTTCCACGTTAGCGCCATCCATGGTGCCGATGGTAAGCGCGCCGTTGAGTGCCATTTTCATGTTACCCGTGCCAGACGCCTCTTTACCGGCCATAGAAATCTGCTCAGACACATCGGCAGCCGGAATAATGATTTCTGCCATGCTGACACGATAATCAGGAATGAAGACGACCTTGAGCTTGTCACCGACCCGTGGATCATTATTAATGGTTTCAGCGACCTTATTAATTGCATAGATGATCGATTTTGCTAATTCATAGCCAGGCGCGGCTTTCGCGGCAAAAAAGACCACTCGTGGCGCCATGTCAAAGTTTGGCTCGTTAAGCAAACGCTGATAGAGCGAAATCACATGCAATAGATTCAAGTGCTGACGCTTATATTCATGCAGACGCTTAATTTGTACRTCAAAAATCGCATCGGTATTGAGGGCAATATCGAGGTGCTCTTTGACCCATCCTGCCAAACGCTGCTTGTTGCGCTTTTTGACATCCATGAATGTCTTTTGAAACGCAGTATCATCGGCGTATTGAGCAATCTGCTCGAGTTGCTCTAATTGCGCTGGCCACTGCTCACCGATTTTTTCACTGATCAAGTTGGACAAGTCAGGGTTACAGAACTTCAACCAGCGACGCGGTGTGATGCCATTGGTCACATTTTGAATGCGGCCCGGATATAGCGCATCAAATTCTGGGAATAAATCACGCTTAACTAACTGAGAGTGCAACGCCGCAACGCCATTTACCGCATAAGAGCCAACCACACAAAGATTCGCCATACGCACCATGCGCTCACCTTTGTCGTCAATCACTGACAACACCTGCTTTTTCGCCACATCGCCGGGCCACTTCGCTTCTACCTCTTGCATGAAGCGATGGTTAATCTCAAAAATGATCTCCATATGACGCGGCAGCAAGCGCGCAATCAACGCCTCACTCCAGGTTTCCAGCGCTTCGGGCAGTAAGGTGTGGTTAGTGTAAGCAAAAGTACGACTGGCGATTGACCACGCCTCATCCCAGCCCAGACGATAATCATCCAGCAATACGCGCATCAGCTCAGGAATCGCGATGGTGGGGTGGGTGTCGTTTAATTGAATGGTTTCATACTCTGGCAACGCCGCTAGAGCATGACCTGCCTCTAGGTGACGACGGAGGATATCTGCGACCGAGGCGGCACTGTGGAAGTACTGCTGCATCAAGCGCAGCGTCTTGCCCGAATCATGGTTATCGTTGGGGTAAAGGACTTTAGACAGGTTACCCGCATCAATATCTGCTTGCTGCGCATGGGTATACTCGCCCGCATTAAAAGCATCAAGCGCGAACGGTGTCAGTGCTCGACCTTCCCACAAACGCAATGGATAAACGGTGTTACTTTGGTAACCGACAATGGGTAAGTCCCAAGGCATTGCCTGGATTTTCAAGCTTGGCACCCATTGGCGATAGGTATGCCCTGCTTCTTCAACGACCTCAACATGACCATAAAAGCCGATAATTTGGGATAATTCAGGACGTACCAGTTCCCATGGGTAGCCTTCCGGTTCGCGCCATGCATCAGGAGCCTCTTGCTGCGCCCCTTCATGAAAAGACTGACGGAAAAGCCCATATTCATAATGTAATCCGTAACCCACTGCCGGATACTGCTGTGCCGCCAAAGAGTCCATAAAACAGGCCGCCAGACGTCCCAAGCCGCCATTACCCAGAGACGGATCACGCTCTTGTTCGAGTAAATCCGTTAACCCAAGCCCAAGCTCACTCACGGCATCGGCGATAGCATCGTACAAGCCCATGCTAATCAGGTTGTTCCCGGTTAAACGACCAATCAAAAACTCGAGGGATAAATAGTTAACACTTTTCGCTTGTTTAATGGCTTGATCGTGTTCAGTGGCCACCAAGTCACTCGTCGTGTGTTCGGCTAATGCGCGGCCAAGCGCGAGGTACCAATCACGCAGTTGAGCAGTATCTGGTGCGTGACCTAGCTGGGTTAAGTGTTGAACCATACTGATTTTAAACGCACTTTTATCAAACGCATGTTGCTGTTTTGGTGTCATGTCGTTGCTCTCGATAATGGAATGAAACCTTGATGGTTAGTCATCCTGCCCAACCCGAGCACGGCAAACATCCTCCCACGTCGTTCTCATCAAAGGAGGAGACCACAGGGCGTAGAGAGCCAGGTCACACATCAACAGTGAGCGGGCTCTCATCAAAATGAAGCACAGCCCACTGACTGGTGATCTTCATCACGCTATGAGACAAAAGCCTGTCTAAGCCGGCGATGAAAAAAACCGTCTAGCTTTTGGTGATTTTTGTGCGCTAGCGCAAATTAAACCCTGACAAACCAACATGAATGTGTACACCGACGATAAAAAAAGCCAAGAAAAAGGCAATTGAGTGACATTTATCACAATTATAAGGCGTAGTTGCACTAAATTAGGGCACCCGTTAAGAGATCAGGGATAGATCATAGTTTGTGTCTTTGAAGTTACATACACTGCAATCAGGACAGAGGTGCGCACCAAAGATGACGCACCGCATTTGTAGTGAAGGACAGTGTCTTATGTGGATCCCATCAAAGCTGACTCGGCCTGGACGGCTTTATAACGCGATATTGCGCCCGCGTGTGCTCGATATTTTACAACAAGCCCCCCACTATAAGCTGGTGCTGTTTCGCTCTCCGGCCGGTTATGGCAAAACCACCATGGCTGCCCAGTGGCTCGCCGATCAACCCAATGTCGGTTGGTTTAGCATTGATGACAGTGATAACGACAGCTTTCGCTTCATAAACTATTTATTACAAGCGTTGCACCAAGCCACCCAAGAAGGCTGCGCTAATACGATAAAACTGGCGGAAAAACGCCAATTCTCATCACTTCGTGCGCTCTTGTCTGATGTTTTTGCCGAACTGGCCGGATTTCACGCCACCAGCTATTTGGTGCTGGACGACTATCAACTGGTTGATAACGAAGAAATCCATGAAGCGATGCGCTTTTTCATCAAGCACATGCCAGAGAACCTCACGTTAGTGGTGACGTCACGCGCTAACCCACCACTGGGCACCGCGAACTTACGCGTGCGAGACCTGATGATCGAGATAGGCAACGAGCTTCTCGCGTTCGATAACGAAGAGACAACCCGGTTTTTCAACCAACGTATCGACGATGGCGTCGATGAATCGACCGCGAATGCCTTATGTACCTACGTCGAAGGTTGGCCATCCGCGCTGCAACTGATCGCCATTCAAGCGCAGCACCAAAAACGCACGCTAATGCAAAGCGCCGCCTCGTGTGCAGAATTTAACCATGCCCATCTTTGGGACTATCTAGCGGAAGAAGTCTTCGACTTGCTTGACACGGAGACACGTCAGTTTCTGATGAAAGTCTCAGTGTTAGAAATGTTCAATGATGAACTGGTTTTCGCCTTGACCGAGCGAGAAGACGCCCTGGGCATGCTTGAGTCACTGAATCGCTATGGTTTGTTTATCTATGCGCTGGAGGGGGATAACAATTGGTTCCGGTTTCACCATTTATTCGCGGAGTTTTTGGCCCACGAGCGCCAAGCCAGGATCCCCCACCAGCAACAAACCTTGCATCGACACGCGGCACTGGCTTGGCTAAAGCTGCAGTCCCCTCATCAAGCCTTGCGCCACGCACGCTATGCCAAAGACGATGCGTTGCTGGCCGATATTCTCAATCAACACGGCTGGCGTATGTTCAATCGTGGCGAACTATCCACACTCGCATCCGCGATTATCAAGCTCAGTGATGAGCTTTTATACCAATACCCCAATTTGAGCTTACTGCGTGCTTGGTTAGCACAAAGCCAACACAGGTATCACGAAGTTGGCGAGTTATTGGCCAGTGCCGAAAAGGCGTATCAAGCCCGCGACATTCCACTGGATATTGATTACCAAGGCAATGCCAATGCCCTGCTTGCCCAAGTAGCCATTAATGCGAATGAGCCTGAGCAAGCGATGCAGCTGGCAGAAAAAGCACTCGAGCAACTCGATAGCGCCAATTACCGAGGACGTATTGTCGCGACTTCCGTGGTTGGCGAGGTGAATCATGTGCTCGGCGAACTGGATCGCGCTTTATCCATGATGCAACAAACGGAAAAGTTAGCGCGCCAGCATCAGGTATATCACCAAGCGCTGTGGGCCATTTTACAGCAAAGTGAAATTCTCCTGGCACAAGGCTATGTGCAAGCCGCGTTTGAGTTGCTCGACAGCGCCGATCAGCTCATTGAAGATCAGCAATTGCACCAAGTTCCTTTACATGAATTTGCTCTACGGCTTCGCGCCCAAATACTCTGGTGTTGGAACCGACTGGATGAAGCTGAAGCCTGTGCGTATAAGGGGCTACAGGTTTTGGAAAACCAACCGCCGAGCAAGCATTTGCATAGCTACTCTATGCTCGCGCGCGTGGCTGTTAGTCGCGGTGAGTTAGATAAAGCGGCCAAAAGCATTGAGCACATAGAGCACCTTCTACGAGAGTCTGTTTATCATGTTGATTGGACCGCTAACGCGTCACTCTCGCTATTGCTCTATTGGCACGCCAAAAACGAACTGACCAATATGGATGAGTGGTTACATCAAGCCGTTCGCCCCGCGACCGCCTGCAACCACTTTAGCCAGCTTCAGTGGCGAAACATTGCCCGCGCGCACCTGCATTTGGGTCAGTATGATCAAGCACGTCAAGCGGTCGATTTTCTGCGCCGCGAAGCGAACCGGGCCAACTTAGTGACGGATAAAAACCGCAATCTCATCGTCGAGGCCGTGCTCGCCAGTAAAGTGCAAGAGACGGAATACGCCAAAAGTCTCTTGCAAGATGCCCTGATCCTAACCAATCAAACCGGGATGATGGGTAACTTTTTAATCGAAGGTGATGCGCTCTCATCATTGCTGCACGCGTTGATTGAACAACATGCGCTCGGCGCATTAGAGCGCCACCGGGCACAGCAGCTATTAAAAGAAATCGCCAGCCATCAGCGCTCACGCTCCACCCACTTTGATGAAGCCTTTGTCGAAAAACTGGTCAAGCACCCTAACGTGCCAGAGCTGGTGCGAACCAGCTCCCTGACGCAACGCGAATGGCAAGTGCTCGGCTTGATTTATTCCGGGTTTAGTAACGAGCAAATTGCTCATGAACTGGATGTCGCCGGTACCACCATCAAAACCCATATCCGTAACCTTTACCAAAAGCTCAATATTGCTAACCGTAAAGAAGCGGTCGTCACCGCCGAAAACCTCCTTCAGCTTATGGGTAACTAGTCATCTATGCCTACGCCCCCAGACTTTTCGGGGGCGTAGTGGTCTTTCGCTCTCCCCCTACTTTTCGTGATACTTTACTGAATTTCATCATCTTTTCTGCCATAACACGCTGAGTTTTAACCCGATCACGCATGGTAGGTGTCGCCCTTCAGTATGCTGCGCCTCAGTATTGACACATGAGGAATAATCAATGAAGCGCACTCACTTTTTGCAACCGCTCGGCGCATCGGTTGCCATCGCGACTATCATGGTGAAGGTTGGAAGAAGTCGCCAACGATCGCCAGTTTGTCCAAGCCACCCAAGCAAACCTGGCCGGCACAGGTATTGGTTCGTTTTCTGACCGACTTCGTGATGCGGTTCGTGGCGGCGGTCCATTCGATGGCGGCGAGTACCTGCGTAAAAACCAAGGCTTTGGTAATGGTCAATGGGTCGCGCCCAATGATCTGCAACAGCAAAGCAACGGGGAAAGAGCCAGTGCCCTGCATAACGCCGATTTAGTCCGTTTGGGTATGGCGGGTAATTTAAAAGATTTTCAGTTACAAATTGCCAATGGAGATACGGTCCGAGGCGACGAGGTCGATTACAACGGTCAACCGGCTGGCTACGCACAAGATGCTTGGGAGATCCAAAACTATGTCTCCAAGCACGACAACCAAACCTTGTGGGATAACAATCAATACAAATTCCCTTACGCCATGCCGCTCGCGACACGCGTCCGTGCCCAGGCCGTGTCACTCTCCACTGCACTGTTGGGACAAGGGGTGCCTTTTATTCACATGGGCAGCGAGATGCTTCGTTCAAAATCCATGCAGCGTGACTCATATGATTCGGGCGATTGGTATAACCGCGTCGACTTTACCCAACAAACCACGCAGTGGGATCAAGGGCTGCCGCGTGAAGATAAAGACGGCTACAACTGGCCGATGATTGAAACCGTGATTGCCAACCACAACAACGAGGCCAAACCAACGCCACAGGCAATCAGCAACATGGACAGCTACTTTAATGAGCTGGTGGCGCTGCGTACGTCGTCAGGGCTGTTCAATCTGGGCCAAGGCAGCGTGATCAACCAACGTGTCAGCTTTCACAATACAGGCGCCTCACAAATTTCAGGGCTAATTGTGATGAAAATTGATAACAGTGGCAGTCTGCTCGACAGCACGATGGATGCAACGCGTGACGGGATTATCGTCGCGATCAATGCCTCAGGCGCGGCGGTCAATGACTTTGCCAACATCGACGCCACCGGCTATCAGCTTCACAGCTTGCAAGCCAATGCGGGCAACGGCTCGATAGCGTATAACCAACAGCCCGCTCAAGTGACCAACGGCAAACTCACTGTACCCGCTTGGTCCGTCGCCGTGTTCGAGAAACCTCAACAGCCTTAACCATCATTTGGGGGAGTCCGGCTCCCCCACTCCACTTGCCGCCCGGACATACAGGCTTAACGCCATCATCATCAACCTAGCCTTCCTTTAAAAAGCCGTTAAATACACGAGTTTTCTGGCCCGCGCTCGCGTTATTTATAGTGATATCAACGCTTGAATACGCTTTGACAGTATTTCCTCGTTTTTTGTGTTGCTATTGGCATAAACGCTGATCGGTTCACTCAACACCCGAGTACAGGATGTGATACGGTATTTCTCTCTAATTGGAACTGACATCACACTCATCAATAGTCACCGAGGAGTGTGAGCGGTCAATAAGGAATAAGTGAATGTTAAAAGATTTGGTCGTTGATGGACGTTATAAAAAAACACTGGATCAGTCGATACACGCTATCGTGACCATCGACGAAAAAAATGATGTTATCTATTTCAACGATGCTGCTGAATCGCTGTGGGGTTATCAACGCAATGAAGTATTAGGTCACAACGTCAAAATGCTGGTTCCAGAAGAAATTCGGGGCAGTCATGACGGGTTCATTAATCATCACCGTACGACCCAAGAAAATCGCATCGTCGGAACATCTCGCGATGTACAGTTAGAAAGAAAAGATAGAACTCGTGTATGGGTGAACATCTCGTTAAACCATATTAAACATGCTGGAAAATCTACTTACACCGCATTTGTTCACGATATCTCTTCACAAAAACAAGCTCAAGAGATTGTTCATCAAACCCTCGAGCAAGCTCTAGATGCAGTCGTGACTATCGATGGCCGTAACTGCATCACCTTTGCTAATAAATCTGCTGAGCAAATGTGGGGATACTCTCGGGACGAAATGCTAGGCCATAACGTAAAAATGTTGGTGCCTGAACAACACCGTCATGAGCATGATGAATTAGTCAATCGAAACCGAAGAACCGGTATCAACAAAATTGTGGGCTCCACCCGCGAAGTCCCTTTCGTACGTAAAAATGGTGAAAACCGTTGGGGAAGTTTCTCAATATCTAAAATAGAACTTGATGACGAGATTCAGTACACCGCGTTTGTCAAAGACGTCACAGAGGAAGTTGAGCGTCGGGAAGAATTCAAAATGCTGTCGATGGTAGCAAATGAGACAGATAACTCAGTCATCATTACCGATGCTGACGGCTATACCCGTTATGTTAACCAAGGGTTTGAAAAACTTACAGGTTATACAATGTCGGAAATGCGCGGCAAAAAACCAGGTACCATGCTTCAAGGGCCAGGAACTAACACCGAAACTGTCGCGAAAATCTCACAAAAACTAAAAAATCGCGAACCCTTTTACGACGAGCTCCTTAATTATAACAAACACGGTGATGCCTATTGGATATCTGTCTCTATCAATCCAATTTTTGATGATAACGGACAGTTATCTAGCTTTATTTCTATTCAAGCTGATATCACCGAAGCGAAACAACGATCACTTGAGGCAGAACGTCGATTTGATGCGATCAGTGTCAGCAACGGCATTATGCAGTGGAGTCTTGACGGTACACCTGATTCGTTTAATTCGTACATGCTTGACCACTTACGCGCAGAAACATCGTCGAACTCAGAAATTCTAAGCAACAACCTCAAGAATAAGCTCGGAGAACCGACATTTAGCGATGTGCTCTCGGGTAAACAAATAAAAGAAGTACTGCCGTTTACAGCTGCAGACGGAAGCGAACGCCGTTTCGATACTGTCGTCGCCCCCATTTTTGACTCCGAAGGGAACCCTGTGTACCTCGTCTCCTACGGTATTGATGTGACCAATAGAGCCCAAGCTGTTGATGTAACGGAGAAGGAAATGACAAAAGTCGAAGCATCTAGCAGCGAAATACAACAAATTATTGGTGTAATAAACGGCATCGCCGAACAGACAAACTTACTTGCGCTCAACGCAGCTATTGAAGCAGCTCGGGCCGGTGAGTCGGGCCGAGGTTTTGCCGTGGTCGCCGATGAAGTACGACAATTGGCACAACGCTCTGGAGAGTCTGCAGCCGAAATTCGTCGCCTTGTCGATCAAACGAATGAACGCGTGAGGGCACTAGCTGATGCTCTTCAAAATTTAAATGGCGAAGACGACTAGTCGTCCTAGTATAAGCAGGCCTATCACTGACGATTCATCTCGGTATAATGCAGCCCTTAGCTTTTTATCGATGAATAGCATTATGATCAAGAACCTGGTCTCAACTTACCTTAAAGGCATGGCGATGGGGGCTGCAGATGTGGTTCCTGGTGTCTCTGGCGGCACCATCGCATTTATTACTGGTATCTACACCCAGTTACTTGAGAGTATTCGGCGTATCACGCCGCGCCTTTTTACACTCTGGCGCAAGGAAGGGTTCAAGGCCGTCTGGCACCATATCAACGGCACCTTTCTTTGTGTGCTCTTAGCCGGCATTCTGACCAGTATTGCCAGTTTGGCCAAAGGGATAAGCTGGATGCTCACCCATCACCCGATCCCACTGTGGTCGTTTTTCTTTGGCTTGATCATCGCTTCAGCGTTGCATATTGCCAAACAATTGCCCGCCCCCAGAATAAGGCCTAAAACCGTTCTCGCCGCACTGCTAGGGATCGGGTTTGCCTATTGGATTACTATTGCGAACCCGTTGCAGCTCACCGCCTCGCCGCTCACCGTCTTTCTCGCCGGCGCCATCGCGATTTGCGCTATGATTTTGCCTGGGATCTCTGGCAGTTTTATTCTGCTGTTGCTGGGAATGTACAGTCCGATCCTAGATGCGGTTCATCAAACGCAGTTTGGCTTACTGGGATTATTTGCGGTGGGCGCGGTGACTGGCTTATTGACCTTTTCGCACCTGTTGTCATGGCTGCTGCGCCGCTACTACGCGCTAACGCTCGCGTTTCTGACCGGCCTGATGTTGGGCACGCTAGGTAAAATCTGGCCGTGGAAACACACGCTTACATGGCGTACCAACTCATCCGGTGAGCAAGTGCCTCTGATGCAAGATAACCTTCTACCGGGCGCGTACGAGGCAATCGTGGGACACCCGGCACAAGTTAGCTTGGCCATCATTGCCATGATAGGTGGCTTTGTGCTGGTATTATTGCTGGAGCGTTTCTCGCCTAAGCAGGACTAAATAATGCATATATCACCCTCACAATCACCCGTGAGTCGCCCATTGTTTATCACTGTCGGTCTCTTAATGCTGGCAGTGATGGCTTTTTTTCTTCCCTCTTGGCTATCTGGCTTTTTCTCGACCGCTTCGAGTTCAACCGTCGCGCCAGCCGCCTACTGTTCGCTAAATCAGCAAACGTGCCAATACAAGGGTTATCAAGCCCACTTAGGCAATCCAGTGGTTCATCCACTACACGCCAATACCCTCACGGTAACCGCCCCCCAGGCGCTTAACACGGATACCTTGCTCGTGAAGCTCCAAGGCGTCGAAATGAATATGGGGGAATATCGGCTGGTGCTTAAACAAACCGATAAACTGACTTACCAAGGGCAATTGATGCTGCCCGTTTGCACTGAAGACAGCATGACCTGGGCGGGAACCATTACACTTAATGATGATGCAAACACGCTATTCCCCATTAAAGTAAGCATGGAGCGACTATGAGTAAGAAAGCTTGGCTTGTCGCCATTATTGCCGTTTGTTTTGGCTTGGGTGCCCGCGCGCTATTTGATCACTATCAAACGTCACAAAAGCAGGCACAAGCGGGTGCATTACAATCACAAGGGCAACCGTTTAACCTTTACAATACCGATGACCCACGTCCGCGCATTGTTTACTTCGGTTATACCCATTGTCCTGATGTTTGTCCCACCTCGCTCGCCGTACTATCTGCTGCGTTAAAATCGCTCCCTGAGTCGACACGAAACGCGGTGTCGCCAGTCTTTATCACCCTCGACCCAAAGCGTGATACCAGCGAAAAAGCCGCGGAGTATGCCCATTTTTTCCATCCGGCCATCACCGGCGTCAGTGGTTCAGAAGCACAAATCGCCCAGCTGGCAAACCGTTACGGAGTTTTATATCGCATCACCGAGCTGGAAGACTCCGCCATGGACTATGCCGTTGACCATAGCTCCTTTTTTTATTTTCTCTCACCGAACGGTGAACTCGTAGAGAAAGTCCCTCACACCTTAAACCCTGAGATGCTGATCGCAGCGATTGAACGGGTGACTGGTCAAAACAAGGAATAACAATGACATCATTCAAATCTTTTATTGCCGCTATCGCTTTTATGGTTGCCCCATTGGTGCATGCCCATGGTGAGTTTTTTATTCATGATGCCTACGCGCGTGCCACTGCACCTGGCGCACCAAATAGCGCCGCTTTCATGGTGCTCGATAATCAAAGCAAGGTGCTAAAACGGGTGGTGAGTGCGAGTACACCGGCGGCGAAACGGGTAGAGTTGCATGAGCATGCCATGGTAGATGGCATGATGGAAATGCGACAAATTGCGCAAATCTTGGTGCCTGAAGGCGAGCAAGTCACATTAAAGCCAGGAGGCCTGCATGTGATGCTATTTGATCTTACCCAGCCACTCAAAGTAGGCGAGCACATTTCGTTGACCTTAAACACTGCAGACGGTCATTCACTGACCAAGCAGATCCCAGTGAAATCAGTCATGGATGGTATGCAGCACCATAGCGATGAAGGAAATCATCACCACGAATAGTCTTTAACGTGTCTCGATGGATGGGTCGAACAGCGCGTTAAATGTTAACTGTGTCAAGGTATGGCCGCCAAGTTGAGGATTCAGCAGCAAAATCCCCTACCAGCGTCTATGGTAAAAGGTAGTCGCGCTTGCGCGTGACCCTTTTGACGTGATTGCTATCTCCAACAACAATAGCGAGGTTCTCTATGAAAATCCGTCCAATGGCGCTAGCAGCAATAGCTTCAACCGTGTTGCTCGTCGGCTGTACTAGCAACACCGCACTACAACAAAGTGTTGATGATTTATCCGCGAAAGTCGATGCGCTCTCTAACGACGTTTCTATGATGAAAAGCGACGTGAGTGATACCAAAGATACCTCTCAAATGGCCTATGACGAAGCCAAACGTGCTAACAAGCGCATTGATAATATGGCGCAGTCGTATACCAAGTAGCGTATCGACTTAAGCACCGACGACGCATTGAATAAACAAAACGGCGCTACGCCATGCGCCGTTTTCATGCTGTTATCTGACGTTTACTCCTTCGTTCGCCTCACTGGCTTGACATCTACGTCTGCACGCTCGAGACGCTGCCAGGCTTTTAACTGTGCTGGGGTCAGTGTCGCGATCTCTATCGGCACGCCTTCCTGAACCGATAACGCCGCTCGGTACCGCTGAGGTGACAATTCCAATCGCGCTAACATCGCTAACACCTGAGGATCAGGCTCAATCGACAAACGCGCTTTGGTCTCTTTTTCATTTTTTGACAAAGGACGATGGGCTTCTACCATCACGCGCCCATCAGGCTCAACGCTTAGCTTCGCGGGTTGATTAATCACCCTCACGGGAGTATGAACGTCCACTTGCTCAAACAGCCATGCCACATCGTCAGGACGAAGTCGGATACAGCCCGCGCTGACTCGCAGCCCAATACCAAACGACTTATTCGTGCCATGAATTAAATACTCACCGTTACCGAAGCCCAACCTTAGCGCATGTTCACCTAAGGGATTGTTTGGTCCTGCCGGCACCACATCAGGCAAAATGATGCCGCGCTGTTTTTTATATTCATCACGAATGCTCTGAGGTGGCGTCCACGTCGGATGTTCGCGCTTTTGGCTAATATAGGTGTTCATGGTGGGGGTTTCGCGCCCCACTCTACCAATCCCGATGGGGAATACATGAACAGCACGTTGAGCGTCTGTTGTTTCTCCTCCTGCTCTAGCGGCTGGCTCAGGGAAATAGTAAAGGCGTAACTCGGCAAGATTAATCACGATCCCCGAGTGAGGTGGTGAGGGCAGCAAGAGCTGATTGGGTAAGCGCACCAAAGCGCCGGGCTCAGGCAAGTAGGGATCCATTCCTGGGTTGAGCGCTAAAAGCGCTAGAAACCCCACATCATAGTGTTTGGCAATGGCTTCTAAGTGCTCGCCCTCTTTGACGATGTGCGCTTCTGGATAGCCAACCAGTCGACTGCCGTCGGTGGGCAACGGATACTGGGTGGCAAACGCTGTTGGCACCGCTAACGCCCAAAGCATCGCACAGGCTAACCCCAGCGATGCAACCTTTTTATTAATCACAGACGGGAGTCGGCTAGAAATAAATCCGCGCCCCAGCGGCACCTTCAAACTCAATATCGCCTTTTTCCTCCCAATACCACGTCGTGCCCGCCTCGGCGAACAGTTCCACATCCCCCGTACCCACCGGAAGCGTGACGCCGAGCCCTGCGCGTGGGCCCCACTGGTGCGTTGAATCATCTACCCACTGACCCCCCGCATAGACATACATAGGCGCATATTCCATCCGCCCAAGCCATTCACCCAAATTCCAAGTCCCATCGACGGCAACGCCCACCTTGTCGATGCCCGCTTGAATTTTAAATTGGTTTTGTTTCAAGGTCACGCCCGACATCGGCGAGCCAAGGAAAACCCCCGCGGCAAGGCCATCAGCCGCGTATGAAGAAACGGGAAATGAGGCAACCGTCAACCAGACTGCTGCACGAAGCCAAAGGTTTAAATTCATGGTATTCCGTTGTATTACTGTGACATGCACACAGACAAAAGCAATTTTAGTGCCAATATGAGATAGCAATTGAACAGGCACTGGTGTGTCTCCAAATAAGGCAATGAGCCGGTGATCGTCAAGGTGACTGGGTCAACGCATCACCCCGTCCCCACCGAAGGAGGCAATAATCTGCCAATAAGGGTAGATAAAAACATACAAACCATGCCGCTTGATTGGTCACAACATGGTACCGATCGCCGTTCAGCCCCTCCCCGCGATGAGAAAGTGCGCACAAAGTAGCGTTTCTCCCTGATTTATTGGGCGATTTAAGTGATATACTGCATACTTTAGGCTGTGTGCCCTGATGAGTCCGCGCAACAGGACGACATCCGCGTTCAAGACGTTTTTGGTAGGAGTAACGGGTTTTTGTTAGATGATCTGGTCTCGCTGGCACTGCGCCAGTTTCAGCAAGATTGTGTCAAATTGTGCGAGCATCACTATCCGACGGTTCACAACCGGGGAATGCGTGATCCCCACATGGGCAAAGCACTCGCACGCCGACTCATGCGAGTGCTTGATGCACACGACAAGCCCGCAACGTTTCATTTGCTCGACGATACCCGCCCACATAGCCAAACCGTCTATCAACTACAACTTGATGGCAGCGCGATATACATACTCGCCCATCGCCTACTCAGCGGCAATAACGCTTGTCGTGATGCCCTGGTGCGTGACGTTGCTTGGCTACTGAATCATGGCATCACCAACCCGGCTGAGCCTGGACGCGTGATTGTGGTCAGTGATCACTGGATTGATCGCACCAACGCCAGTAAGGCCGTTCCTTCATGGTGGTTGGGACACCAGCCAATTCACGCAGACGCCTATCGCGCGCAAGGAATACGCCTGACCAGCGCGACATCGAGCCTTGCTGAGACCATCGCACCCTTAGGGTTAACTGAGGGGCGATATCGTATCTTTCACCCTTTGTTTCGCAAAAAAGATGGCTTACCGTTGCACAAATACCTTTTACTCACCGCCACGTTTCCGCTCGGTGTTGAAGAGGACAATAACAGTCTTTAATGTGGTTTGTGCCACACAGATTTAAAATCAAACCACCCCACTGCATTCGATGCCACATCTTGGAGATCTGGCGTTGCCATGACACCCATCCAAATATGAAACAACGGCACCATTTGATGCTCAACCAGACAACGGGCTAAGTGCTCAGCACAGCTATCATCTTGCGTGTCTCGCCAACGCTGCGTGTGACTTTCAATGGTTTTGAGCATGGGATCCGTGCAGGCACTCAATACCAGATCATGCGTCCCCAGCCAGTTGAATAACCCTGCCTGTCCGCGTTCTCCAAAGCTCATCGCCCCTAACCAGATATCGATTTTGCGGCCATATTGACCACTAAAATAGTCGGTAGGTGACAATGCCAGGGTTTTCACTTGAATACCATCCTCAAGTAAGTGCGCGTGTATTGCCTTGGCGAGAAGGGGATAGAGAGGATGATCAGATAAATACGCCACGGTCAATGACGTTGGCGACGGCACGACTGGTGACATGGACGAAAGGCCATGATGCATCCAACCTGGCATCAGTCCATACGCATTGAACAATCGGTATTCACCCATGCCACAATGCGCCAAGCGTGGAAGTAGTTGCAGCGATGAGAGCTTGGCATGTAGGTATTCACGCCATGCGGGTTGCTTTGCTAATCCATCGCGACAATTCAACAATAAATAACCGGCCCCCTGATCCATTTCTAACTTTTGACTCAAGGTCGTTTGATGGCTGGCTAATCGCTCCGGCGTCAGTGAGGTACTGGGAGTGAGATAGCACATTGCCGCCTCATCAAACACCATAATCTGGATCTCATCGGTCAGGGCACGATAACCAAAATAATCATCAAATGCCTCGAGAACTAAGCGGTGTGGCTGTTTCTCTGCCACGCGATAAGGGCCCGTCCCAATCGGTTGATAACTACTGGATTGAGCTTGGTGGCGATCGGCTGGACGAATGACTGCCTCTGGCAAGGTAAGCGCGTGATCAAACCTTGGGTCGGGGGACGAAAGGTGCACATCGATCATACGCGGACCCGGCGAGTCAACGCGCGAAAGGTGAGCAAAAAAACGCCGCGTAGAAAGCGCAGATAGGCTCGCTATCACATCCTGCTCGCGCATTAGCTGACCATCATGGAAGCGGACACCAGGACGTAAGTAAAACCGCCAATGAGTCGGCGACAACGCCTCCCAATGGTGGGCTAAGTCCGGCGTTACGATACGTTCACTACCACGATAACGCACCAAGCCATTAAAAATTTGCCCGACCAAGTGCTGCTCTGAACGACGCAAAGGTTCGCTTGGATCCAGCGTCTCGAGTTGACGGTAATAGGGCAGGCGAACAATTTGCCGCCCGTTTTGCGTACTCGGCCCCATCTGTTTTTGAATTAAGGCGGCGAGCTTGGTCGAGTCATGATCAAGGCACGCCAAGGCTTGATCCATTTTGCCCTGCGCCAACCAATGTGCTGCCTGCTCTTCTCGCAGTGCCATTTCACTTCGCAAAAACGCTAAACGAGAGAGCTTCCCTCGCCCTACGGAAGGCTGCCAGGTAAGCCACCCTTGCTCTTCTAGCTTGCTGAGCACCATTCGCGCATTACGCCGCGTACAGACCAAAATATCCGCCACAGCTTGCAAGGTTGTATCAGTGCTTTCACCATTGAAATGATGATAAAGGCGGGAGAACTGTGCACGTAGCCGCTGTCCAGACATAAAAGGGGAACCTAAATGCAGTATCATTCATTGTCGATACTTCCTATTTTACGCGACAACAGCCGCTCCGTCTGCCCAGTTTAAACGCAATCAGATTGGGGCTGTGATCTCTGGCAGGCTTTATTGTCGGGTGCTATCGCGCAGCGATTGTTATTTCTGCTCACTCCGTTATGATGCCTGTTGATTGTTGTTATCGCATGTGGTGTTTATGGACGCGTCTGAAATTATTTCCCATTTTGATGTTAAACAACGCTGGATGGCATGCCACGTAAAAAAAGCGCAATTCCCAACCAAAGAAAGCCTCGCGGGCTTTGATATCTATCACGCCGCCGCTAAGCCTCCTCAACCTTTCGAGCCACCCAGCGTACCGGACAAACAACCGCTAACGCTATATTGGGTCAACAACCACCCACTGATGATTCAATACGCCAAGCTTCAGGCGCAACAGTGGCCAGAATCAGATCGCGCCACTATGCTCGCTTACTTTGCCCAGCTTGCGCTTGAAGATGGCGTTGAAATTGACGACGCCACAGTAACGCTATGCATCGGCACTCAAAACGGGGAAACCTATGCCGCCGCCATGCGAGTCGATACAGTGTTAGACGGTCAAGCAGTCAGTGGTATTTATGATCTGATTGCCCCCAGCGACGACGCCCGCGCACAACTTCTTTATGCACTTAGTCAGAAGATCAACGGCGACGACAGGCTGTGGGTCATCGACCGCTAGTGGGCGGGACGAAGATTCTTGAGAGGGTGAACCACTTCCTCAAGCCCTTCCACTTTGAGGGCCAGGCACAGCTTCATCAGCTCTCCTAGCTCGCCTTTTGGAAACTCGGCTTTGTTTTGAAACCACAGTAAGTATTCTTCAGGCAGATCAATCAATACACGTCCTGCGTACTTGCCAAACGGCATGGGCATGTTGGCCAATTTAATCAGTTGCGCTTTGTCCATGAAGCAGACCTTGTCGATTACGCCGAGGCTTGTTGGGTGTTCTCACGCTGCTGAGCAATCATTTCAAGCAACATGGTTTCTCGCACCAACGACTGGCCAGCTTTCTCGCTGTTTGCCATCACTGCTTTGTTATGCGCAATTGCATGGTCAATGCTCACCCACACCGGCCGCATACCGTTATTGATTTCATAGTGCTCAAAGGTCGGTGTGCCGAGATCACGATCAACGCGGCAGTAAAAACAATACGACAGCATATGCATCACATCCGCACCATCACGATACCAAGGGCGGTACTCTTCACAACAGCCAAACGGGCGAATATCTCGAATCTGTTGCGCGCCTGTCTCTTCTTCTAGCTCACGGATCATAGCTTGCTCTGGCGTTTCGCCCTCATCCATACCGCCACCTGGCAGTGAGTAATCATCATAGCGTGCGGTGTACATCAGCAAAATCTCATCACCATCTAACGCGATGGCTCGCGCAGCATTTCGCTTGATAATGGCTTTATCTTCCAGCGGTAGCACCCGCTCATCCGTATGTTTGGCTATGATTTGCATAGTTACTCGCGTCATTAAAAAAAAGGCGCACAAGGATACCACACATAGCGCATTACAGAGCGGATGATCTTGCGCGCACAAAAACTTAATTTTCGCCGCATTTAAATAGCGTGGGTACGTCCTTTGAGCAATACTGTTTCCGATATTCATATCGGGATGATTATGTAGGAAGGACAATCTAGGATGTTGCAAAAAATTGGTATACAGCAGCTAACCCTTGGCATGTATGTTGAACACATCGAAACTGAACACTCCCGCACACGTATGGCAAAACCTGGCTATGTGCGTCGACCTGAAACGATTGAAAAGCTGCGTCAAAGTGGGGTGAAGCATATTTGGGTTGATGCGGACCAACTATTAAACCTGGATGAGATCCACTACAAAGGCCCTTTGGTCAGAGGGAAGTATGCCGCGACAGGCGCGGATATGGAAAAAGCCCGAGAATTAATCGATGCCTCAAAACAACAGCTTTGTCGGTTATTAAAAGATATCTACGCCAATAAGCCTATCGATATGACGCCTATCGAGGATTTAGGGCTCAGTATTGTTGATAATATCTTTGAACGACAGCACGCCGTTGCCTGGATCAGCGGTATTCGCGACAAGAGTGCTTACCTGATGGAGCACTCGCTCAATGTAGCCTTTTTGTTGGTGAGTTTTGGCAGGCATCTGGGGTTTGATCACGCGACTTTGCAAGAGCTTGCCGTCGGTGGATTAGTGCACGATATCGGTAAAGTGCTGGTTGCCGATGACGTGCTCAATAAACCGGGAAAACTGACCGCTGAAGAGTTCGACCACATGAAACTCCACCAAGTTTTTTCTCAGCCAGTACTGGATAGTATCCCTGACCTCTCACAAATCGCTCGCGATGTAAGCTTGATGCATCATGAAAAGCTTGATGGCAATGGCTACCCTAACGGATTACAAGGTGAAGAAATACATACGATTGGCCGCATGAGTGGCATTGTCGATATCTATGATGCGCTCACCGCCGATCGTTGCTATAAGCGAGCCATGTCACCGGCAGAAGCGTTTAAAATCATGATGGGACTGACTCCGTTTCATTTGGATCCCACTTTGTTGCGTGCGTTTATTCAGTGTATTGGCTTTTATCCGATTGGTTCGTTAGTGGAACTTGTCGATGGGCGTATTGGTTTAGTGTGGCAAGAGAACCTTGATGACATCACGCGTCCAGTTGTGAAAACCTTCTACTCCGTGCGCAGTAACCATTTTCGCGACGTCGAGTATATTGATCTCGATAAGCGCCATGATTTGCGTATCGCCCGCGCCACCAGCGAGAAAGCGCTTGATATCAATGTCGATGCATTTCGTTAATCCTGTGACGAGGCGAAGGCTTTTGCGTATACTGCCCTCCCTCAGTGACAATGCCTTAAGATAGAGAGAGAAAAATGAGAGTTTGCGCGGTTGATTTAAAAGCGAATGAAGCGAACCTGGTCTTGCTAGATAGTGACAATCATTTGTTTTCGGTGCCTGAGTGTCGAGCCAAGAAAATTACGCTGCCCTCGCCAGAAGCCCAAGAGAGTATTCAACATTTCCATCGCACCATGAGCAAGCTCATCGAAGACTATCAAGTGGATAAAATCGTTATCCGTGAGCGCCAGACCAAAGGCAAATTTGCAGGTAGTAGTGCGGGCTTTAAAATGGAAGCTGTTTTGCAACTGATCGAAGGCGTTGACGCCGAAGTCTTCTCCTCCAACGTGATGAAACAAACGCTAAAACGTCATCCCATCGATGTAAACTTAAAAGAGCTAGGCTTAAAGCAWTTTCAGGAAAATGCCTTTCTTACCGCTTGCGCCTATTGTAATCAAGACAAGAAATAACGTGCCGAACACGGAGGTACCATGAGCAAGAGAGCCTACTCTTCCCCTCTGGGGCCATTAAAATTGCTAGCCAATAACCAGGGATTAACCGCTCTGTACCTCCCTAACCGCGCACCGAATCATACTGATCACGTCAGTTCGCCAGAAAGCGGCGCTATTCTCGAGCTGGCCTGCCACCAACTTGATGAATACTTTGCAGGCACTCGACAGTTATTCTCGGTGCCTCTTGCCCCGCAGGGGACAGCCTTTCAGCAGCGCGTATGGCAGGCACTGCAATCGATCTCTTTTGGTGAAACGGCCAGTTACCAAGCGATCTCGCATCTGATCGGTAATCCAAAAGCCAACCAAGCTGTAGGCAGTGCCAATGGCAAAAATCCGATTTCTATTATTATCCCTTGTCATCGGATTATTGGCCGCCAAGGACAGTTGGTCGGCTATGGAGGGGGATTAACCGCCAAACGCGCATTGCTGACTTGGGAAGCAACAGGCAAGTGGCCCGACGCTGTTTCGAGCGAACTGAGCAGCACAGATCCCGCCCTGCCTTAGCWTCTGCTCACGCGGCCAGCGGTTTGATCAACCGTTCTGGGGTCAGCTGAAAACCACAGTGCATATAAAAACTCTGCGCATCTTCCTTGTGGTAACTTGGAACCACTTCAATGTGATCACACCCTCTTGCTATCAGCGCCTGCTCGGCAGCGACGAGCAGTTGACGCCCCAACGTCATATCACGGAATGGTTCGTCAACAATAATGGTGCTAATGCGCCCCATGTGGCCTGATAAACCTAATTGTGGGATCACCTGACAGACCACCACACCCGCCACCAAGCCGCAAAGCTCAGCCACGCTGACTGACACCAAGTCTTGATTAAGTAAGTGCCTGATATGGCGCTGCATCTGACGCTTGTCTACGTTATCTGACTGGCAAAGTGCGCAGAGTTGGCTAATGGCATCGATGTCTTTATCAATGGCTTGTCTTATCATTATCGTCTTCCTTGTTTGGGTTACCCCACCCGCAGACTGCTGGCTCAATCTACCGATGAGGCGTTGTGTTGTAAAAAGCGCGGGGATGGGTGACTAACGCTGAGCGGTTGGCGTATCCGCCATACGGCTTACCGTCACACGGCGGTCAAAGAAAAAGCCCTCATTTCCCGCTTGATTATCCAGTGGCTGACTGTCCCCATACGCCACCGTGTTGAGCTGATGCGGATCCACACCTAACGAGACGAGATAATCTTTGACTGCCTGCACGCGGCGTTCCGACAGTGCTTGGTTATAGCCTTGACGCCCTCTTGGGTCGGCATAGCCTGCGAGTTGCCATTGCGCATTTGGCATTTGTTGAATAAACCCGGCTAGCTCGTCGAGCTGGATCATAAAGTGCGGCTCGATATCTGCTGAGCTGGTGCGAAACTGAATATTCATCGCCAAGGCAAGATCGTCCACCTGATGCTGCGCACTGCGCAAACGCGCGAGTTCAAGCTGCGCTTCATTGTATTTTTGGCTAATCCGACTCAGTGATTGATTCTCGTCTCGGATCGTTTGAATCGTCTCACCCTGCTCGTCGGCCAAGTCTTCATAGCTGGCATTTTGTCCCATCACGGTGCCAATAATGGCCCCTGCAACCGCGCCGACAGGGCCTGCCACCACCGCTCCTGCGATGGCACCGCTTCCCATCCCGATCAACTCAGGCTGTTTATTGCGTTCAACCTCACTGGCGGCCATCCCTTGTGGTGTGGCGACCGCGAACATTGAAACGGCGAATACAGAGTGTGTAAGTGCTTTTTTGATATCCATAATGTCCTCGAAAGTGTGGTTGTTGTGCCGTGCTGGCGATGAGGACATTAAAACAAGCCGATCAGGCATTTTGCGGGAGTAAAAATGGCAATCTGGCGATCAATAGTGGCAAAAAAATGGCAATTGACGTTTCATGCGCGAAGAGGGTTTTCTCTGCACACAGTTTGGGTATAGTCATCACAACGCAAGATACGAAGACAGAGTTATGAAACACATCGCGATAGTGGAAGATGACGCGGCGATCCGAGAAAACTACGCCGATGTTATTCGCCGCCAGGGTTACCAAGTCCATACCTACCAAGACCGGCCCAGCGCGCAGGTGGCCTTTGAGCGGCAATTGCCCGACCTAGCGATCATTGATATAGGCTTAGGCAATGAAATCGATGGGGGGTTTGCCCTTTGCCAATCCCTCCGCGCCTTGTCGGCGACGGTGCCGATTATATTCCTCACCGCGCGCGACAGTGACATTGATACCGTGGTTGGGTTGCGGATGGGCGCGGATGATTACCTCACCAAGGATGTGTCTTTGCCGCATTTAATGGCACGTATTGCCGCCTTGTTCCGTCGCTCAGACTTATTGGCACAAAGCCCGTCTAAAGCGGATAAGCGTCTCCAGTGTGGCCCTCTTGACCTCGACCTGGACCGGATGCGGGTCTATTGGCATGACCAACTGATTGATCTCACCGTGACCGAATTTTGGATGGTACACGCCCTCGTCAAACGACCCGGGCATGTTAAAAGCCGTCAAGCGCTCATGGATGAAGCACATGCTGTGGTGGATGACAGCACTATCACCTCACACATTAAACGAATTCGTAAGAAATTCATGGTGGTTGATAAGCAGTTTGATTGCATCAGTACCGTTTATGGCATGGGCTACCGTTGGGATGAGGCCCCCGAATGATCGCGAAGTTACACCCGCTTGCGCGTCGCGTATGGCAACACCTGGCTGGGATCCGTACCAAAATAGTGGTGCTATCGAGCTTTTTGCTGCTGTTGCCCTATCTGGGGTACCAATATGTGTGGGAGATGGAAACCGTACTACGACAAGGGCAAGAGCAAACCTTGATGGGGACGGCACGCGCCTTTGCCATGGGGATGAATGACCGACCGGCGCTCTTTGCTTATCGGCAAACGCCCTCAAAGCTGGAACCAGGAAAGGATCTCCACGCTTTTCGTCTTAACCACCCCATCAGGTTGGATGGCGACTTGAGCGACTGGCACCCAGATCGCCATCATCAACGCCTTTACCAGCGTGATGGCCTGATTTTTAACCAAGTCCCCTACCAGAGTGACCAATTGGCGTTGTCAGTGCTCACCGGCAGCAATACCGATTCTGTTTATTTCGGTCTCAATGTCACCGATACGACGCCAACCCCAGCTCAGAAAAAGGGAGATATAACCAGCCAAGATCACTTGATTATCGCGCTCACATCCCCTCAAGGGGCGTTTTATCGCGTCGCGCTCAGCCAAGCCCGCAACAGCGATAATGCCCATATCACTCATCTCGCCAATGGGCTACCGGAGCGGGCTGATGAGATCACGATGGAAGGCCCCGCTCAGCCCTTGCCCATCGCGGCAAAATGGCAAGCGACAGAAAAAGGGTACAGCATTGAAGTGAAACTCCCCGCCAATTGGATTGGCCAGCAGCTGGCGCTTGCCTATTATGATCGCGGCAATGGTTTCGAGCGGCCACTTAACGCCATCATCGGCAGTGCTTCAACGCGCTCGCCCACCACTCTGGGCAGCTTTATGATGCCCTCGGCCGCTATCCAATCTCTGATTGAGCGAATGAATAACGACGCCTCGCGCGTTTGGGTCGTCGACAAACACAGTCGCGTGCTCGCCAAAGATGGCGATATTCAAACCTCCAATGGCGTTTGGCAGCCTCAGTCGCCTTCAGACCAACCAGAGGGGTTGATCCCCTGGATAACCGACACACTACTGCGCCCCTGGTATGACCGCTTGCTCGTGACGCCACCCGATCACTTCATCGACGCCATGCAGCAAGCCTCTATTTACCAAGGCGTGCAGGCACAGCAAGCGTTGCAAGGACGGCCCTATGCGGGTTGGCGCAGCTCGGACGATAACCAAGCGATGATCTTATCCGCCGCCTATCCTATCTGGCTCGACGACCGTGTCGCCGGGGCGGTGATCGTCGAAGAGACCACCAACGGCATTCGCAGTTTACGTAATGACGCATTGGAAACCCTGTTTTCCGTCATGCTGGCAGTGATTTGTACCGGAGTGCTGTTGCTGCTGTTATTTGGATCCCATATCGCCAAGCGCTTACGCCGTCTCCAACACGAGGCCGACCACGCTATCGATAGCCAAGGCCGAGTCACCGGCGCCATAACCACCACGCATAGCCATGACGAGATTGGCCGGCTGTCACGCACCATGGCCGACATGGTCAGCCGAATTGCCGGGTATAATCACTACTTGGAAGCTATGAGTTCGCGGTTATCCCACGAGCTACGCACGCCGATTGCCGTGGTGCGATCCTCGCTTGAGAACATGGCCTACACCCAGGAAAACCCAGCGCATTTAACCTACATTAACCGCGCGCAAGATGGGGTTCAGCGCCTCGCGGGGATTTTATCGACGTTAACCGAGGCCACCCGCCTAGAGCAGAGCTTTGATAACGCTGACAAGGAGACTGTGGATCTCAATGCCTTACTAGAAGGCTGTACCCAAGGCTACCAATTCGCTTACCCAGAGAAGACCTTTACCCTAAGCCTGCCCCACCACACCGTAAAGGTATGCGGTGTCCCTGATTATCTCGCGCAATTACTCGACAAGCTTATCGCCAATGCCGTGGAGTTTGACGACGGCACCACTCCCATCGCCTTATCGCTATCACAAGATACACATCAGGTCGCGATGAGCGTGAGCAATCATGGTCCATTGCTCCCCGAGCATATGCGCGAGCAACTTTTTAACTCTATGGTCAGTGTCCGCCCTGATGGTCAGAACGCGGATAAGCCTCATCTTGGCTTAGGACTGTATATCGCACGGTTAATCGCCGACTTTCACCAAGCCGAGCTTGTCGCTGCCAACCGGCCACACGGAGATGGTGTGACGCTGTCACTTATATGGCCCAATACACAGTCAATCACACACTGATTGATCTTAAACAGATTGGTCCCAATACTGATTAGCAGTGCCCTGTATTGATAAGGGACCGGTTTTTTACGGGATCACTCACCGCGTGACACCCCCGAGCAAGGAGCCAATATGATTGAATTTTATTCTGCTGCGACACCTAACGGGCAAAAAGTGGCGATTGCGCTAGAAGAAATGGGGCTGGATTATCAACTCCACAGCGTTGATCTCATGGCCAATGAGCAAAAACAGCCCGATTTTTTAGCCATCAACCCCAACGGTCGTATTCCCGCGATTGTCGATAGAGCCAATGGCGACTTTCCTGTCTTTGAGTCAGGGGCAATTTTACTTTATCTCGCCGAAAAAACGGGGCAGTTCTTACCCAAGGATCCCAAGGCGCGCTCGCAGGCAATTCAGTGGCTGATGTTCCAAATGGGAGGCGTGGGGCCAATGATGGGGCAAGCCAATGTCTTCTATCGCTATTTCCCAGAGACGATCCCCGCCGCGATTGAGCGCTATCAAAAAGAAGGCCGCCGCCTCCTTGAAGTGGTCGATAAGCAACTGCAACAGCACCCTTACTTGGCAGGAGATAGCTATACCATTGCTGATATGGCCACGTGGCCATGGGCGAGGATCCATGAATGGAGCGGTGTCGATGTTAGCGGATTAGACGCGCTACAAGCGTGGCTAGACAAACTCGCCGCGCGTCCTGCTTGTCAAAAAGCATTACTGACTCCCGCGCCTGATGAGGCAACAGACGATGAACGGGCCGAGCAAGTACGCGGCATGGTGACGCGATAGCAAACTCGCTATACTAACGCGTCATGTTCGAGTCAGACAGACAGCCTATCAACTGTCTGTCTGCTAGTTTGGTCGTTTTGAGGAGGTCGCGTGTTAACACCTTGCATTGGTCACTGTCGGCGTGAAGAAGACATTTGCCTCGGTTGCAAGCGCACGCTTGAC
Source organism: Salinivibrio sp. IB282 (assembly GCF_001995685.1). NCBI lineage: Bacteria > Pseudomonadati > Pseudomonadota > Gammaproteobacteria > Vibrionales > Vibrionaceae > Salinivibrio > Salinivibrio sp. IB282. Next base: position 29,725 of record NZ_MUET01000021.1, read on the forward strand.
GAAATTGTTCGCTGGGGAAAAATGACGGACACCGAGCGCGAAACCATTATGTTAGAGCTGGAAAATCGACCAGACCCTTGCCCTACTGACCCGCCTCGCCGCTCACGAAACCCGTTCAAGCGCCGCACTGGCTGAAGGCGCAAGCGGTTTGCGATACTCGATAATCACCGTACTGCCCTCATAATGCACGGCTTCAATCGCCCCATCGACGATCACTTTACTGGTCACGAGCACGTCTTGCTCGACCTGTTCGCGGTCGCGCAAGCTGGGCAGAACCTTGTTCGGCTCAACGCCCATTGCTTGGCAAAACGCAAACACAAACTGGCTATCAAGGACGGCATCGCCGTGAATGCACCGCGAAAAGCTAAGGTGGCTGATCTCAAGCTTTTTTGCCATTTCTATCTGGGTAATCCGAGCTTTCGCTTTATAAGACATCCATATCTCATACAAAGCCTGTCGGTCTTGCTCATTAAACGTCATCACGGTGTCCACTGGCTATCGTTTAAAAACCACTAGCCTAACAACCCAGTACGCCACAATGTCAGCTCGGGGTAAACGACGAGTAAATCTTGCTGGAATCGAGCAGCTCGGTTAGGATCCAAGAGCCCTGATCAGATAAGAGATGTGCTATGGACGTCAACTTGGCGAATCTACCTGCCGACGAGAAACAAAAAATTGAACTCGATAAACAAGCTGCCTACGCCGTATGGAAGGTAGTGAATAACCAAGCGCCACAAACCCTTTACCAGCAGGAAGCCAGCGCCTTAGTCGATTGGCAGCGCGAGGTGTATCTCGCCAGTGTAGAAAAATACCGTGCACAACCTGACGCCTTTATCATCCCTGAGACCGCTTCCTCCGAATAAGGTTTTACCAGCACCTTCGCATCGGTGCTGGCACCTGTCAGTCAGCGTACGCCACACGGTTTTTATTGCCGACATCATTACGCCAAGCATTCATACTTCTCACCCCCTCACCACTGTTTGGTTTTACCTTACTCGCTGCTGATAGGTGCTGAAAATAAAGCACTTATATCAGTAAGCCTCTTACACGGCGTTTAAAACCCGAACCCCTGTCTTTATTGCCTAATAATTCCTTCATCAAAACAGCACCAAATTGTTATACACTTTTCATCTATCAACTAGCAAAAACCGCCCCCTCCCTCTATTGTTATTCTTATCAAAAATTTCTTTTTTTATTTGGCACAAAGGCAATATAAGCACTAATTTCAAATAAACGTTGGCTGGGTGACTCCTGGTTGGGCAACAAAAAACCGCATAAAAAAGCGGACAATACACGCACACCAAGCACAGGAAGCACCCTTACTTTTTAGACAGGCAAACACGCGCTCAGTAAGGGGTAATTGTCATGACCTTAGGGTTTAAATCACGCATTATTTTGGGGGTCGGGCTGCTCGTCACCCTCTCGCTGGTGGTTCTCGGTTCGATCAATGCGATGTCATTACGTGACAAGATGGTCAGTGCCTTGGTCGAACAAACGAAAAACAAGGTTGATCACCATGTGCTTGAATTAGAGCAATTAGTTCAGTCTCAGCTCACTGCGGTAGAGCAAGGTGCCGGGCACTTCTCGAGAAATTTGACCGAGCCTGAGAATGTCGCACAAGTCCGTATGCTCGCGGACACCGCCGGTATTGCCAATGTGATCATGACCTACGAAAACGGTACGTCGTACATGTCTAATCACAATGGTAATGGTGTGACCACCAATGAATATAACTTCCGAGACCGAGACTGGTACCGCACGGTTAAATCCGATCAGTCCATTCACTTGACTGACATTTACACGGACAAGGTCACCGGTGGAAAAGTGATCAGCGCCGTGGCACCAGTGTTTGAAAACGGCCAGTTTATCGGCGCGCTGCTTGGTGATATTCCGTTAGAAGATGTCATCACGCAAGTCAGTGAGATGCGCTTTGCAGGGGGCGCGGCTACACTGGCGGATCAAAACGCCGTGTTTTTCGCGAGTGATGATCCTAATGATATCGGCAAGACCCCCTCGCAGGTAAGCGCGAACTTTGCACAGATGGAAAGCATGTTCCGCAGTAGCGAGCAAGGTCACCTCACGTTCCCCTATTTAGGCATTCAATTTGATGGCTATTTCCAGCGAGTCAACCTAACCGAAAACAGGTATTGGACCCTGATGGTTTTTGTTGACCAAGAAACCGCCTTGGCGGGAGTTCGCGATGCCCAATTCGAATCGATTGGCACCGGTGTTGTCCTCCTTATCGCCAGTCTGGGTGCCATTTATGCGATTATTCAGTTTTCGTATCGCCCCTTACTCAAACTCAAAGAAGCAGTATTGGATCTGTCGCGCGGCGAAGGGGATCTCACCGCTCGCCTTGACGTGAACGGCAATGATGATTTGGCGCAAATCAGTGACGGCTTCAACCGCTTTGTCGAGAACTTACAAGGCATGATATTGAGCGTCGCCGAGTCGAGTCAGGCGATCTCCGCCAATATCAGTCAGCTTTCCCAAACGACCAGCGAAAACGAATCTGTGCTCGACGCGCACTCCTCTGAAACCGAGCAAGTGGTCACCGCTATCACTCAAATGAGTGAGAGCGCGCGAAACATTGCAGAAAACGTTTCTCAGTCAAACAGCATCACCGCCTCAGCCAGTAAAGAGGCCAACCAGTCACTCAAAGTGGTTGATAACGCTGTCGTCACGGTCAGTGCACTGGTTGATGAAGTGGAAGAAATGTCTGGCCGAATCACCAGCATGAACAAAGATGCGAACCGGATTAGTGACGTGCTGACGGTAATTGGCGAAATTTCCGAACAAACGAATTTGCTGGCGCTCAACGCGGCCATTGAAGCGGCGCGCGCTGGCGAGCAAGGCCGAGGTTTTGCAGTGGTTGCCGATGAAGTGCGTGCCCTCGCCGCTCGCACGCAAAGCAGCACCACGGAAATTTCTGAGATGCTCACCGCGTTACTCGATGGCACCTCGAGTGTGGTCGAAGCCATGGAGAAAACCAAAGAGCAGTGTCAGACCACGGCAGACAAAACCTCAGAAGTGTCTAACAGCTTGACCATCATGAGCTCATCTGTCACCGAAATCGACGATGTGAGCACCCAAATCGCCACGGCCACCGAGCAACAAAGCTCTGTCGCGGAAGAGCTGAGCAAAAACATGCTGTCGATTCGGGATATGGTGAATAAGCTGGTAGACAGTGGCAATCAAACCACCGCGGCCACCAAGTCGCTGACTCACTCGAACGAAGAGTTAGACCGCATGGTTCACAACTTTAAATTGCAATAAGTCAGCAAAGCCCTGTAGCTCAGCGGGATTGGCGTTGCAAGGCCGCGGCGCCATATCCCGTACCAAGCAAAACTCGGCTCAGCACGACACAAGCCAACTATGGCTGACGTTCACCCGATTAGGCAGTACATGACTGCCTGCTCCCTATTGGCTAGGGTTGTACCTATGTTTCGTTCTTTTCCAGCACACGCTTTAACCGCGACGTTTGCACAACAATACCAAACCATTCGTCAGCATTTTTTCAATCGAGACCCTGATCGTTGGCCCGTCTATCGGACGCCAGAGCTGGCTCATTGGCTAGAGAACGGCATGCACCCTGCCGTGGYCGACGCGGCGAGTCAATTTAATCAACAAACGCATATTCCCGAACAGAGTGACATTAGCGCCAAAACACTGCCTCACTTGGCACTGCAAGCCGCCACCTACTCCAAAGATTGGACATCACCCCGTGCGGTGGAAAACGTAATCACCGCTCCCTGCGATCCGGCGATACACGGGGCTCTGCTTGTTGGTCTAGTTACCAACGCCAAAAGTGCGGCATAAACAGCGTCAATACGGTGAAATACTCCAAACGCCCTAAGATCATGGCAATATTTAGGATCCAAATGCCTGTATCTGTCACCGGTTGGAAGTTACTGCCTACTTCACCAAAACCTGGCCCAAGCACATTGATACAGGCGACCACGGCGGTAAATGCCGACCAAAAATCGAGCCCGGTCATCATCATTAATAGGGTAAACACACCGGTGGTCAGCGCGGCTAGCGACATAAATGCCATCACCGCTTGAGTCACATCGTTCGAGACCACCTTGTCTTGATAACGAATCGGGATCACGGCCGAGGGGTGTACCAGTTGGTGTAATTGGCGACGAATGATTTTAAAAGTAACAATATCGCGAATAATTTTATTGCCGCCCGCCGTTGACCCTGAGCAGCCACCCAGATAGGCACAAAATACTAAAAATAAAGCGGTTGCCGCTGGCCACGAGCTAAGATCCGCGGCCCCAAACCCGGTACTGGTAATAAAAGAGACCACATGGAACGCCGCAAAGCTTAGTGATACCCAGAGCGATTCATAACGAGCTTCACCATAAAGGTAAAAACCCAGCACTAGGGAGAGACACGCCACCACAATCAAAAATACCCGTGACTCTTCATCATCGATATACAGTTTTAAACCGCGCCAACCGATACGGAAAATACGAAAATGCAAACCAAAATTGATCGCGCCCAGCAGCATAAACACATTAGAAATCATTAAGATAAGATGACTTTGAAAGTGCCACATACTGGCATCGTGGGTGGAGAATCCCCCGGTTGAGACGGTAGAAAAACTATGCGCGATCGCATCGTACACACTCATTCCAGCCACATAATAGGCCAGCGCACATACAAGGGTGATCACCACATATACCCCCCACAAATAGTGCGCCGTTTTTGAGATTCGGGGGGAGAGTTTTTCGTCTTTGATTGGCCCGGGCGTTTCCGCTTTTAATAGCCGCATGCCACCCACGTTGAGCATTGGCAATACCGCGACCACGAAGATCACCACGCCAAGCCCCCCCATCCATTGCAAAAATTGGCGGTAGAGCAAGAACGAAGCAGGCATATTGTCCAAGCCACTTAAAATGGTGGCCCCTGCCGTACTCAGCGCACTGATCGACTCAAAGGTGGCATCAGTAAAGTTAACCCCAGTGACCAACTCTATCGGAATACCGCCCAGCAACCCCACCAATATCCAGGTCAGCGTCGAAAACAGTAACGCATCGCGAAAGGTGACCTGATTGAGTTTGCTTTGCCGAAAAAGCCACGAGATGACCAATGATGAAATCATCATTAGCAAGGAAGGATAAAAGAAGTCAGTTGAGACACCATCGCGGAAAATAAAAAGCGATAAGAGTCCAAAAACAAATTGGACAACACCCATCCATAAAATAGGCATGCCAAGTAGACGCAGGGTATTTTTAAAGTTAATCATGACAGAGGCAACTCATCATTAACACGCTCGTGGTTTATCGATCCATCGCCACCACGCGTAGCGACAAACAGTGGCGTGACGCTTATCACCTCACCGTTTAACTATATCGGTCTTATTCCTGAATGTCATTGTGGATTAAAGACCTCATATCTACGTCGTTAATACCCTGCATACAAGGCATTACATCGCAGACACGTTAAAAAAAAGCCGGGCTTCACTGCCCGGCTTCCTAATTTTACTGTGCTTGACGACGTTCGCCGCGCGCAGGGCCACCACGACGCTCGTTGCCGCGGTCACGGTTGAAACGACGTTCGCCACGGCCACGCTCATTACGGCCACGACCGCCACCATTGCGGTCACCACCACGACGCTCACGCATGATCTGACCTTCAACACGCTGTGCGTTGGTCTCTTTTTGGCGAATGCGCAGTTTTTGCAACTGTGCAAACACGTCTTTCGGCATGGTTTTCGGCAGCTGTACAAACGTATGTGCCGGGGCCAGTTTGATCGCGCCAATGTTTTGCTTGTTTAAGCCAAGTTCATTCGCGATAGCACCCACAATATCTTTAACCTGAACACCTTGCTCACGACCCACGTCCAATTGGTACGTATCCCAATCAGCTGGGTTGGTGTCACGACGGTCAGTGCCATTTTGACGGTCATCACGACGACGTTCACGGCGTTGTTTCTCACGCTCCATCGCTGCAATCATCGGGTCTGGGCCCTTGTAGAACAATGGACGCTTGCCTTGCTGGCGTTGTAACAGCATCGCTGCCAAGGTGGTTGCATCCACGTCGATATCGTTTTGCAGTTGCTCAATCAGATCAACGAAAGGTGCCATGGCATCGCCATCTTTCTTTTCAGCTAACTCGCCGGCTAGTTGAGCGACACGTGCTTCCGCCACTTTATCGCGGTTTGGCAGCTGAATTTCTTCCATCTTGGTCTGCGTGACACGCTCAACCGTGCGCAGCATGCGCATTTGGTTAGGGCGCACCAACAGAATCGCTTTACCCGCGCGGCCAGCACGGCCAGTACGACCAATACGGTGAATGTAAGACTCCGCATCAAACGGAATATCATAGTTAAATACGTGAGTGATGCGCGGTACATCAAGGCCACGTGCCACGACGTCAGTCGCGACCAAAATATCAATCACGCCACGCTTTAAGTGATCAACCGTGCGCTCACGCAGTGACTGTGGGATATCCCCGTGCAGTGCCGCCGATTTAAAACCACGCGCTGACAACCAGTCGGCAAGACGCTCGGTGTCTTGGCGGGTGCGCACAAAGACGATAGACGCATCAGTGTCTTGCGTTTCTAGCAGACGGCTCATCGCTTCGTCTTTTTCAACACCTTTAACCACCCAGAACTGCTGCTCAACCTTCTCAACCGTACGGTTGCTACCCGCGACGTCGATACGCGCCGGCTCACGCAAGAAGCGATCAACGATTTGTTTAACGATAGGCGGCATGGTTGCCGAGAACAGGATGCGCTGTGCACTCTCAGGCGCTTGCTCCATGATCCAGGTAACATCGTCCACAAAGCCCATCTTGAGCATTTCATCCGCTTCGTCGAGGATAAAGGTATGCACTTCGTCGAGTTTCAAGCGATCGCGGTTGATCAAGTCTTTCACACGTCCTGGCGTACCAACCACGATGTGCGCGCCGCTTTTCAGCGCTTTCATTTGGTCAACAATCGACGCACCGCCGTAAATCTCAAGGACTTTTAAGCCTTTGATGTTTTGTGCCAGCGTCTTCATTTCCGCCGCGACTTGGATGGCAAGCTCACGCGTTGGTGCCATAACGATAGCTTGTGGCTTACGCTGGCTTAAGTCGACTTTGTTCAACAGCGGCAGCGAGAATGCAGCGGTTTTACCCGTACCGGTTTGTGCTTTACCGAGCGCATCACGGCCTTCGAGGAGTACAGGGATAGAAGCGGCTTGGATAGGTGTGGGGGTTTCAAAGCCCATTGAGTCAAGCGCAGACAAAAGGGTGTCGGCCAGATCTAACTGGCGAAATTTGGTTACAGATTCTTGCATTGGGATCCCAATCTATAGAGTGTAGCGAAACGGGGCCCCTCAAGCGTTCTGCTCAACCATGCAACACTGTCTTTTATACAGTGTTAGTCACCAGCGCCATGGGCCTCGGTCATTAAGGATGTGCATTCTGCGCTATTTACACTAAAAAAGCCAGAAAAAGTTGAACAAGTTCACAAAATTTGCGGCATGTGAGCAGGTTTATAGCAATTTGTACATAGAGGCAACAAAGGTCTCGGTCATTCTCCGGACTTTCCATACGTTTAAATCGAGTCACAGGATTTTAGTGTCACGGGTTGGTTTTGAAACAGTGAATCCGTATAGTGTGGCGATCCGTTTATCGAGACCCGAGTTATGTTTCAAGACAATCCCCTGCTAGCACAGTTAAAGCAACAAATCCAAGAAACCTTGCCGAAAAAAGAAGGCCAGGTAAAAGCCACCGAAAAAGGCTTCGGCTTCCTCGAAGTTGATGACAAGACCAGCCTTTTTATTCCGCCTCCTTATATGAAGAAAGTGCTCCACGGTGACCGTGTTGAAGCCTTTGTTCGCACCGAGAAAGACCGCGAAGTGGCTGAGCCGGATACGCTGGTAGAAGCCAGCTTAGATCGCTTTATTGGCCGTGTGCAGTGGGTCCGTAACCGTCTCAACGTGGTTCCCGATCACCCGCAAATGAAAGACGCCCAGCGCGCAAAAACGCAGCGTGGCTTGTCGCAAGACAACTTGAAAGAAGGTGACTGGGTCGTCGCGTCCCTCATCCGCCATCCACTGAAAGGCGATGACAACTTTATGTGCCAGGTCAGTGAAAAAATCACTGATGCGGAGGATAAAATTGCGCCTTGGTGGGTCACGCTGGCAAAACACAACTTGCCCAACCAAGAGCCGGCACCAAAAGATGAGTGGCCACTGCTGGAGCAAGGACTCGAACGTCGCGACCTGACTGATTTACCGTTTGTGACCATCGACAGTGAATCCACCAAAGACATGGACGACGCCCTGTATGTAAAAGCTAACTCACAAGGTGGCTTTTCCATGACAGTGGCCATTGCCGATCCAACGGCATACATTGATGCCGATGAGGCGCTCGATAAAGTCGCGCGTGACCGCGGGTTCACGATTTACTTGCCTGGGCGCAATATCCCAATGCTGCCGCGTGATCTGAGTGATGACTTATGTTCACTACGAGCCAACGAAAAGCGCCCGGCGCTTTGCTGTACCTTCAATATCGCTGCCGATGGCACCATTGCCGATGACGCAGAGTTCTTCTCGGCTTGGATTCAGTCACATGGCCAGCTGGCCTACGACAAGGTATCTGACTATATCGAACAAGGCGAACAGGCTGCATGGCAACCAGAAACACCGGCCATCGCCGACCAAATTCATCAGCTTCACCAGTTTGYACTTGCTCGCATTGAGTGGCGTGAAACGCATGCGGTGACCTTCCCCGACCGTCCTGATTATCGCTTTGAGCTCAGCGAAGACAACGATGTGATTGCCATCCACACCGATCAGCGCCGCATTGCCAATAGGATCGTGGAGGAGTCGATGATCAGCGCCAACATCTGCGCGGGTCGCAAGCTTCGTGACGCATTCGGGTTTGGTATCTTTAACACACACGCCGGCTTTAACAGTGAAAAGCTCGACGACGTGGTCGAGCTGGTAAAAGCGCACGACGGCGAAGCGGACAGCGAAAGCCTAGCCACCGTCGAAGGTTTCAGCGCACTCCGTCGCTGGTTAAATAGCTTAGATACCACCTATCTCGATAATCGCTTGCGCCGTTTCCAAGCCTACAGCGAAATTGGTCATGAGCCAGCACCACACTACGCGATGGGCCTAGATGTCTACGCCACGTGGACATCACCTATCCGTAAATACGGCGATATGATCAACCACCGTTTGCTCAAAGCGATTATTCGCGGCGAAACAGAGGCCTATGCCCCTGCCGATACCGTGGGTGAAGAGCTTGCCGGTCATCGTAAGCATCACCGGATGGCCGAGCGCGATGTCGCTGATTGGCTCTATACCCGCTTGCTCAAGCCAGAAGTTGAAGCGCAAACTCGCTACACCGCGGAGATTTTTGACATCAACCGAGCCGGAATGCGTGTACGCTTGCTTGAAAATGGCGCGCCTGCCTTTATTCCATCGTCGTTGATTATGGATAACAAAACGCGTATCGCTTGTGATAAAGAGACGGGCACAGTGACTATCGACGGGAATATTGAGTTCAAGCTCGGTGATAGCCTAGAAGTCGTTATCGCCGATATTAAAGAGACAACGCGCTCGATTGTGGCCAAGCCGACCCAGGTATTTACCCTGCCTGACGCGTCACCGAGCGAATAAACCTGTTCTCGCTCTAACCACGCCCGTCGTGCAAAATATCCGCAGAAAGCCAAGCATCGCTTGGCTTTCTTTTTGCCCCCAAAATGATAGTCTAATCATTAAAATAAACTGACTCGCTAGACCATTGCAGTTATCACATTCTCAGCGTCAGGCCACCCCCTAAGCAGCTATCCGTGGTACGTTAATGGTGTTACCTCAACCCAATAAGAGGTTTCATGGGATTTTCGCGTTCATCCGTGGTCCGTATGGGGACGCCCATTGTTTTACTGCTGCTGCTTGCCGCGAGCTATCAACCCTTGATGGACTCGCTAGCTCCCTATTACAACCTAATTTACGCGGCGCCGTATTTTCTGTTATTCACCGCGCTCCTTTTAAGCCACTTATTCAAAAGCGCCCGCGTCGGTATGATGGTGGTGATCTTATTAGTGGGATACACAGTGATCCTTACGCGACTACAATCGCCACTCAATCATGGCACGACCTACATGGAGTACTTGCTGCTCACGGTCGCGCTACCGATTAACTTGCTGTATATGATCATCGTACGCGATCAAAAACTCACCTCTCGATTTGGTCTGTTCTTTTTCCTCGCCATTGGTATGGAAATCGGCTGGTGTGCGCTTCTCGTGCAGCAATTCGGTGAGCTGTCTATCTCTCTCCATCAACACCCGGTATTAGTCAGAGTAACGTCAGTGAGCCCCATGCCATCGCTGCTGATCGTGCTGCTTTCTATTTTGGTCTGTGTCAGTATCATTCGACTGTTGCGCAAAAATAGTATTGAGGACCATGCCGCCTTTGTCAGCGTGTTATGCGGTGTCACAACCTTGGTGTTTTTTAATGTGCCTTTTATCTCTTCGCTGATATTTTCGTTGGCAGGTGTGTTATTGATTGCCAACCAGATATCGCTCAGCCACCAACTGGCCTTTGTGGATGGGCTTACCGAAATTGCGGGGCGTCGCGCACTTGAAGACGAGCTCAAACATCTGGGCCGCCAATATACCCTCGCGATGCTCGACGTTGACCACTTTAAAAAATTTAACGATAAATATGGTCACGAAACAGGCGACGATGTCCTTAAGCTCGTCGCCAAACATATGGCACATTGTGAAGGAGGCGCCAGTGCCTTTCGTTACGGCGGCGAAGAATTTACCTTGTTGTTTAAAGGAAAAACCAACGAACACTGCCTACCGTTTCTTGACGCCCTGCGTGAGGATATCGCCAATTACCCCTTAGTGCTGCGTGATGAATCGCGTCCTCATGATGACAAGCAAGGCCGGCAAAAGCGCGGACATGCCAGCGACAAAAAACCGGTCAATATTACTGTTAGCATTGGCTATGCCGATGCCTCGCAAGCCGACACCCCCGACGAGGTATTACAGTTGGCAGATAAAGCCTTGTACAAAGCCAAAGAGGCCGGGCGTAACTGCATTAAGGGCAGTGTATGAAGCATTGGTTAGTGATATTCGTTTTTACCGTTTTTCTGGCAGGCTGTGCGATGCAGCGTGACGCGGCAACGACAGCTGACATGCCGAAACCGGACAAAACGATTAGCGATCAAGCGCTAGACCAAGCACTTACCCAACTTTATCGTCAGTGGCAAGGCACCCCTTATCGGTGGGGAGGTACCTCACGCCAAGGCATCGATTGCTCAGCGTATACGCAACGCGTCTATCAAGAAGCGCTCGCCACGCCACTACCGCGCACCACCCACGGCCAAGCAAAAACCGGCTATGCCATTGACTATCAATCCGCACGACAAGGCGACCTGGTGTTCTTTCATATCCGCCCAGGCTTGCGTCATGTTGGTGTTTACCTTGGCGAGCAGCGATTTATGCATGCGTCAGCTTCCAAGGGTGTGACAGTGTCACGAATTGATAATCCTTACTGGCAAGCGCGATTCTGGCAATTCCGCCGTTACTTCTGAGTGTGCGCTTTTACCGAATCGGCCAGTTCGCAACAGGGTTGATACCGCGGACACGTGACGACATGATCATTGACCATGCCCAGCGCTTGCATCAACGAATAACAAATGGTTTCTCCCACAAACTTAAATCCACGCTTTTTCAAAAAGCGACTCATGGCACGGGACTTGTCCGTCGCAGTAGCCACATCGGCATCTGATTGATGCTGGTTCACAATCGGTACACCGTCAGTGAACTGCCAAAGTGCCTTAGCCAATGATCCGTACTGTTCCACCAGCGTTACTGCAGCCTTGGCATTGGTAAACACAGAGGCCACCTTCAGTCGATTACGGACAATCTCATGGTTGGCCATGATCTCAGCAATATCTGGTTCAGCCACCGCGGCAAGCTGATAAAAATCGAAGCGAGAGAAAGCGTCACGATAAGCCTGCCGTTTTTCCAGTATTAGCCGCCAATTTAATCCTGCTTGCGCGCCCTCTAAACAAATGAACTCAAAGATCGCTTGATCATCAAATGTCGGTACGCCCCACTCGGTATCGTGATACACACGTTCAGATTCACTGTACTGCGCCCATTGGCAAATTTTCATCTTTTTTCCCTTCTTCAAACACGACATCGGGTGTCAATTTTGTTGCTTATGGCACGAAATCAGCGAGTTAACTGGGTAAATGCTATCGTTATGTGCAATATGACGCTATCTTTGATCGCGATAAGTGCATGAAACGTAATATAACCGTTAATCCTTGTTATTGATGCCATCCATACATA
>NZ_MUET01000022.1:0-41277 GCF_001995685.1 Salinivibrio sp. IB282
CAGTATGCTACCTGTATTATTTAATTGTAACCTGTTTTGAGTCATTGAGAGGAAATCATGACGTTCCCTATCCCATGGCAGTATGCTACCTGTATTATTTAATTGTAACCTGTTTTGAGTCATTGAGAGGAAATCATGACGTTCCCTATCCCATGGGATGCCTTGTTTGGTGGCATGCTGGTTGGCACTGCCTGTCTCGCACTTTTAGCACTCAATGGCCGTATTGCCGGGATCAGCGGTATTGTGTCAGGCGCGTTATCATCACACGGCCGTGAAGCTCAATGGCGAGGTCTGTTTTTGCTGGGTATGGTCAGTGCGGGGGTCTTCATGCCATTTATCGGTTTTGAACTACCCAACTACACAAGCCTTGCGCCTGCACTCACACCTATGGTTGCCGTACTCGCGGGGTTGCTGGTCGGGATAGGCACTAAATTAGGTAACGGCTGTACCAGTGGTCATGGCATTTGTGGCATGGGTCGCTTATCGAAACGGTCAATCGTGGCAACGCTCACTTTTATGGGTGCTGCCTTTGTCACTGTTTTTGTTCGTTTACACTTTTAAGGACGTTTATCGCTTATGTTTCGCCTTGTTGCTCTACTCTCAGGCTTTATCTTCGGTGTGGGTATGATGGTGTCAGGCATGGTCAATCCCGCGAAGGTGATTGGCTTTCTGGATGTATTCGGCCAGTGGGATCCCAGCCTTGCATTTGTGATGGGCGGTGCGCTGTTGGTCTTTGTTCCCGGCTACTTTTTGGCCGTACGTCGGCAGAAAAACCCCGTACTGGCCGATCAATTTTGTCTACCCAAGACGCAAACGCTTGATAAAAAACTCATCGGCGGCGCATTACTCTTTGGCACCGGCTGGGGACTCGCCGGACTTTGCCCAGGACCGGCGATCACGGCTATTGGCTCCGGCGCACTACCGATCGGTCTATTTGTGATTAGCATGCTAGTCGGGATGCGCGTCATAACCTATCTTAAGCAAACACGAATACCGTCACCAGTAAAAACTTAAATAGACTCATACGAGATGATGCGCCCTGATATCCGCTTTAGACAGGGCGCAAGAGTTTAGCGCTAAGTAGCGAGACGTTGAACTGTATCAGAGACCTCTTCAGCTCCGGCATAAATATCACGCATGACAGTTTCCGCTGAGGCAATTTTTTCTCGGCTCTGCTCCGATTCTACTGCCACTTCTTCCATCGACTCACTCACACCATGGGTCAATTTTCTATTTTCATCGACAACATTGGCGATTTGTGTTGTCGATTCACTGGTGCGTTTGGCTAAACTTCTCACTTCATCAGCTACCACAGCAAATCCTCTGCCCATCTCGCCGGCACGAGCTGCTTCAATAGCAGCATTTAAAGCAAGTAAATTGGTTTGTTCAGCGATTTGATTAATCGTGGTCACAATCTCTTCAATGCTCTGTGCGTGCTCAGTCAGTTGGTGGAGTTGCTCAGCCGTTGATTGCATTTTCTCAGTGACATGGCTAGTGATATCGACCGCTTCTTTGAGCAAAGCACTACCATCCTCAACATGTTGAAGTGTCGCGGCTGACGAATGGTGGGCGAGTTCAGCGGCTTGAGAGACTGCATGGCTTTTCTGCACACGTGCAGTGATGTTGGAAGCAAATTTCACGATCTTTTCAACACGCCCACTATCACCGAATATGGGGTTATAAGTGGCTTCTAACCAGATTTCATTGCCCAATTTGTCTCGCCGTTGATATTGTCCACCCTTAAATTGTCCATCTTCCAGTTCTGCCCAAAAGTTCGGATTTTGCTCATAAAAGTCAGCGTCGCAGAATATACGATGATGCTGCCCTACAATGTCATCTAACTCATATCCCACTGTGGCTAAAAAATTGTCGTTAGCATGGATAATGTTGCCTTGGGGGGTAAAAATGATGGCCGCCATGGAACGGTCGAGCGCCATAAACAACGCCTCTTTTTTGGCTTTTTCTTGGTGGACTCGCGTCACATCGGACGCGATTTTGCGAACTTTAACCACTCGTCCGGTTTTATCTTTAACTGGAAAATAAGACGCATCCATCCAAATTTCGTTACCATTTTTGTGCCGGCGTCGAAAAACGCCCTTCTGTCTTTCGCCCTGACCGAGACGCATCCAAAAATCGCGGTATTCTTGGGACTCTGTCGTTTCAGGAAAACATACTGCCGAGTGGTGCTGTCCAACCACTTCATTACTCTCGTAACCAATAATATCAAGTAATAGTTGATTGCAACTGAGCACAATTCCATCAGGAGAGAAGGTGATGGTGGCAACACCTTCTATGATGGCATCAAGCTCGATTTCTAGTTGTTCTCTGTTTGTCTCGCTTTCGGTAAGTAGGCGTCTAGTTTTATTAAACATCATGGTGGCTCCCCCGTTAACTCTAGGACCATATCGTTACTTTTCATGCTTCTTTACTTCAGTGGCTAGCCAATCCACAAGAACATTTTAAAGTATGTGAACTACGTTATTAGTCGCGTAATATCAGTAAAGCGTAGAGCATCTTTATTTATCCGATAATTAGGCGTATTAACTAATAAGCATTAGAAGAATGAAAAATGTAACAAAAAACATATTACCATTGATAACAAAGAGTTAATTACCATCTAGCTTGTATTAAAAGATTCCATAATCGCCTAGAAAACCATCTACTTTTCCGTTTATTGCATTGTCCCTCATACTAAGTAATTTTTTCTCATCATTACGACCTAGATCTTTTAGCTAGAACGGTTAAGAAAACAACCCAGACGATAAATAGCGATCGCCGCGATCGCAAATAATGGCCACCACCACAGAGCCGGGTTCAGCTTTGGCAACTTGCAGTGCCGCATATACGGCCCCGCCAGAGCTCACACCCGCACATATACCCTCTTCTCTGGCGAGGGCGCGCGCAGTCTCTTTCGCATCTTGCTCAGAAATGTCCATCACCTCGTCGATATGCTCGTCGGTGTAAATACCCGGTAAATACTCAGCCGGCCAGCGCCGGATCCCAGGGATGGCACTGCCCTCTGTCGGCTGTAAGCCAATGGTTTTAATCGCGGGGTTTTGCGTTTTTAGGTACTTTGAGGTTCCCACAATGGTGCCTGTGGTGCCCATGCTGGCGATAAAGTGGGTGATTTTTTGTTGGCTTTGCTGCCAAATTTCAGGCCCTGTACCAGTCACATGAGCCTGAAAATTATCCGGATTATTGAACTGATCCAACACTTTGCCCTTGCCCTGTGATTGCATGGATAACGCCAAATCACGCGCACCTTCCATTCCCGACGCTTGAGAGACGAGAATCAACTCACTGCCATAGGCACGCATCGCATCTTTGCGCTCCTGGGTAGCATTTTCAGGCATGATTAAAATCAGACGATAGCCTTTAATCGCCGCCGCCATTGCTAGCGCTATCCCGGTGTTGCCACTGGTCGCCTCAATCAAGGTATCGCCCGGTTGGATATCTCCCCGCGCTTCGGCCTGCACAATCATGTTCAGCGCGGGCCTATCTTTGACTGAACCGGCCGGGTTATTGCCTTCAAGTTTAACCAAAACAGTACTCCCCGTATCAGCGCCTAGACGCTGCAAGCGTACCAAGGGTGTTTGTCCTACGTAGTCTTCAAGCGTTGGGAAATCAGTCACGTCTCTTACCTCTGCCTATTTTTTTCACTGGCGTCATGCCATGGGGCACTGTCTATAAACGCCATGTTACAAGGGTTTATCACTGGCACGCAGATAAATTGTCACTAACATATACAAAATGGTTATAGTAAAACTGTTTTTT
This sequence comes from Salinivibrio sp. IB282, assembly GCF_001995685.1. Classification (NCBI taxonomy): domain Bacteria; kingdom Pseudomonadati; phylum Pseudomonadota; class Gammaproteobacteria; order Vibrionales; family Vibrionaceae; genus Salinivibrio; species Salinivibrio sp. IB282. Next base: position 3,775 of record NZ_MUET01000022.1, read on the forward strand.
ATTCCTAATGATTGCTTTTATTCTGTGACTTATAGCTACTTCTTTTGTTGAACAAGCATCAACCGGTCATTAAGGAACATTACAATGAAGGTATTCAAAACGCTGGCTCTGTCGGCCCTACTTGCCACCAGCAGCGCACAGGTATTCGCCGCTGAACAAACACTGTTGAACTCTTCTTATGATATCGCAAGGGAGCTTTTTGCCGACTACAACCCACTATTCGCAGAGCACTGGCAAGAAAAAACCGGCGACTCCGTAACGATTAAGCAATCCCATGGCGGTTCATCGGCGCAAGCGCGCGCCATCATGCAAGGGCTGCAAGCGGATGTCGTCACCTTTAACCAAGTCACTGATGTGCAGGTACTGCACGATCGCGGCAAGTTGATCGACAAAAACTGGAAAGAGAATTTCCCCAACAGTAGCTCGCCGTACTACTCCACCACCGCGTTTTTGGTGCGCAAGGGCAACCCAAAGAATATTGAAAATTGGGATGATTTGGCCAAGGACGACGTCGCTTCTGTTTTCCCGAATCCAAAAACCTCCGGTAATGCACGTTATACCTATCTTGCCGCACTCGGTTATGCGCAAAAGGCGTTCGGAAAAGACAACACCGAGCAACAAGACCAATTTTTGAAACAGCTTCTCGCCAATGTGGCGGTGTTTGATACCGGTGGCCGCGGCGCAACCACCTCATTTGTTGAACGCGGTATTGGTGATGTCTTAGTCACCTTCGAATCAGAGGTGAATAACATCCGCCAACAATATGGCAGTGATGATTACGATATCGTGGTGCCTAAAACCTCGATCCTGGCTGAATTCCCCGTTGCCGTGGTAAAGCGAAATGCTAAACGCAATGGCACCACTGAACTGGCGACAGAGTATTTGTCTTATCTTTACAGTGAAAAAGCGCAGCGCTTACTGGCTAACTTTAATTACCGCGTTCATCACCAAGCCGTCGCAGACGAGTATGCCGATCGCTTCCCTCAGGTTGAATTGCTGACGGTAGAAGAGATCGCGGGTGGCTGGGACAAGGCGATGAAAACCCACTTTGCTAGTGGCGGAAAGCTAGACCAGCTCCAGCGCCGTTAATTGCTATTACGACTTAAATCGAGACGTTATGCCATCGTTATCGCATCAACGCCAATCTATGCCACGGGGAGTGCGTCATCAGCGCGTACTCCCAGGGTTTGGTATCAGTCTGGGCGTATCGCTATTGTTTATCAGCCTGATTTTACTACTGCCAGCCAGTGGTTTAATCATGCAAACCAGTCAAATGACTTGGCAAGAATATTGGTTTGCCATCTCAGACCCACGTATTGTCGCCAGTTATAAAGTCACGGCCGGCGCGGCGCTTATCGCTTCCTTATTTAATGGTGCGATTGGACTGCTCTTTGCGTGGGTGTTGGTGCGGTACGACTTCACGGGTAAACGCTTTATTGACGCGTTGGTGGATTTGCCTTTCGCACTGCCCACCGCGGTCGCCGGTGTCACCCTCGCTACCTTGTATGCCGATAATGGCTGGATAGGTAGCGTGCTCGCGAACTTCGGTATACAAGTGGCTTATACGCCGATAGGCATTATGATTGCGATGATGTTTACCAGCCTGCCGTTTGTCGTGCGCACCGTACAACCCGTACTGGAAGAAATTTCTCAAGAGGAAGAAGAAGCTGGCACCTTATTAGGCGCAAGCGATTTTGCCGTGTTTTGGCGCGTTATTCTGCCGACCATCAGACCCGCTTTATTAGTAGGTATCGCCTTATCTTTTACGCGCAGTCTTGGCGAATTTGGGGCCGTGATTTTTATTGCAGGCAATACGCCTTACGTCAGCGAGATCACCTCCTTGATGATTTTTGTCCGTTTGCAAGAGTTTAATTTCCCAGCGGCAAGTGCGATTGCCTCAGTGATTTTGATGGCATCATTGTCGTTACTGTTTGCGATCAACCTATGGCAAGGTCGCTACTTAAAACGCATTCACGGTCGCTAAGGATAGCTTTATGACTCCCCACACTGCCCGAATCGGTGATTCTGTTTGGATCAAACGTAGTTTGATTGGCTTAATGCTGATACTGGTTGCGCTCGTGTTGGTGCTTCCCTTATTGAGCATTTTTTCTATTGCATTTTCTGACGGTATTGGTACCTATTTTGAGCACCTTCTTGCCCCCGATACACGCCATGCGATTGGGTTAACGCTATTGGTTGCCGTTATCACGGTGCCGGTTAACTTAGTGTTTGGTGTCATGCTCGCATGGGCGGTAACTCGGTTTCAGTTCCCAGGCCGAAAACTGGTCACCACCTTGATTGATATTCCCTTCGCGGTATCACCTGTGGTCGCCGGTCTACTCTATTTGCTGCTGTACGGCAGTAACGGTTGGCTAGGCGCGTGGTTGTTTGAGCATGATTTACAAGTGATGTTTGCACTGCCTGGCATTGTATTAGTCACCATTTTTGTCACCTGCCCCTTTGTTGCTCGCGAGCTTATTCCGCTGATGCAACAGCAAGGGCACGCCGAAGAAGAAGCGGCGGTGATTTTAGGGGCGTCTTGGTGGCAACTGTTTCGACGCGTCACCTTACCGAACATCAAGTGGGCCCTGATATACGGGGTGATCTTGACCAATGCCCGGGCCATCGGTGAGTTTGGCGCGGTGGCAGTGGTGTCAGGTAGCATTCGTGGCCAAACCAATACTTTACCTTTGCAAGTGCAGCTTCTGTATGAAGACTATCAAACCCAAGCCGCGTTCGCTTGTGCCTCATTGCTTGCCTTTATGGCATTGGTAACGTTGGCGCTCAAAGCCTTAGTGGAGTGGCGTCAGCAACGCGCACAGACAAACGTAACGCCGCTTGATGAGCACAGCGCGTCAACGCCAGCCCAATTTATCCCACAAACGACCCAGAGTGAGCAGTAACATAATGCAAATTCAATTAGACAATATCACCAAACACTTTGGCCAGTTTCAGGCACTTTCGCCGCTATCTCTCACCATAGAAAAGGGTGAAATGATGGGGTTACTTGGACCATCAGGTTCGGGAAAAACCACGTTACTGCGGATTATTGCGGGGTTAGAAAACAGCAATAGTGGCCAAATCCATTTTGGCGAACGCGATGTCACCCAGGTGCATGTTCGCGATCGACGCGTTGGCTTTGTTTTTCAAAACTATGCCTTGTTCAAACATATGACGGTGGCAGAGAACGTCGCTTTTGGCTTGCAAGTGATGCCACGGCGCGAGCGCCCTTCACCGGCCACAATTACACAACGAGTAAATCAACTGCTCGAGGTCGTGCAGTTAGGTCATCTGGGCCAACGGTATCCCGAACAATTATCAGGCGGGCAAAAGCAACGTATCGCACTGGCGCGGGCGTTAGCGACACAGCCGGAAATCCTATTGCTTGATGAGCCATTTGGGGCATTAGATGCACAAGTGCGCAAAGAGTTACGCCAATGGTTACGCCGACTACACGATGAAATGGCTTTTACCAGTGTGTTTGTTACCCACGACCAAGACGAAGCACTGGAGCTATCGGATCGGGTGGTGGTGATGAGTAATGGGCAAATTGAGCAAGTCGATAGCCCAGTCGATCTGTATGCTGCGCCAAAAAGCCGCTTTGTGTTTGATTTTTTGGGGAACGTGAATGTCTTTTCCGGCCAATTTCAGCAAGGCACGTGGCAAAATGGCAATGCCTTTATTCAACCCACACTAAACACGCACACCCAACAGTCAGGCAGTTTGTATGTGCGCAGCCATGAGTTAACCCTGGCTGATAAACCCAATAGCCAACTCTCGCTGCCCATGCGTGTGGTCTCTATCAACCCGGTTGGTGCCGAGGTACGGGTATCACTCGCCCCACAAGGCTGGGAGAGTGAACAACTATGGGAGGCCACCCTGACCCATCATGCGTGGCAAGCCGCACCGTATCAAAAGGGCGATACCGTGTATGCAATGCCGCACCGTGGATACTTTTTCAACGGCACAGACACAGAGCCGCACCGCCTCAATTGGCCATTCTTAGCGGAAGATAGCTTGGTGTATGATATTTAGGTGATTTATCGAGTGGATGTTGGCGGTGCTTTATGAATTATCTATGTTAGCGTTTACCTTTCGGACAGGCATCGCCACTTTCAATTCGGATAGCGTAGAAGGATAACCCAAGTAATACCCTTGCACATATTCGCAACCAAAGCTTTTTAACAATGCTAGTTGCGTGGCCGTTTCCACACCTTCAGCGACCACGTTGATTTCTAGGCGTTTGGTAATATCGATAATGCCGGCCGTGATCGCTTTAGCACGGCTATCGGTTTCCATCGATTGGATGAAGCTGCGATCAATCTTGATTTCATCGACATTAATCCGATTAAACATTCCCAAAGAGGTATAACCCACACCAAAGTCATCAATGGAGAAGGCCACGCCATGGCGTTTGAGGATATCGACCACTCGCGCGCACTCGAGAATATCATCAAGTGCCGCGGTTTCGGTTATTTCTAGGCACAGGTAACGCGCGAATTCTGGGTTCAGTTTCAAGTAATCATCAATACGCCGGATCGCACTCTGGCTATTAAACTCAACCGCAGAAATATTGACCGACACACGCTGAATAACAGTTCCCAACAGGTCACTATCGCGTAGCTGATTGGCAGCTTTTTCGAGTACGAGCGCCGTTAGCTCCTCGCAAAAACCCTGTTCTTCGGCGAGCGTGATAAACGTACTCGGTGGCACCACACCATAGGTTTCATGGGTCCATCTCGCCAATACTTCCAAGCCGCTTAACTCGCCTGACGTCAGGCGATACTGCGGTTGAAAGACAACCTCAATCTCTTTGTTATTGATTGCAACTCTGAGTGCAGAAACGAGCTGCCTGCGCTTTTGGGCTTGCTCGGTTAAGTGAATATCATGATAGGTTACGGTGTTTTTGCGTTTTTTAGCCTCATTAAGCGCGCGCGTAGCTGCCGTCATCAAGGTGGCAGCATCGTCACCATCTGGTCCGAATAACGCCACCCCTATCGAACAGGTCGCCTGTTGCTCGTATCGTTGTAAATGTCGATGACATTCACGGTGTAGTCTATCAATATAGAGCGCCATATCGCTGGCACCGTCTAACGCAACAAGGCAGGCAAAGCGGTCTGCGTGGATGCGCGACGTAAGTTTATCGAATAGCGTTGATTCCTCAATGGCATGAGCCATGTCAGACAGCAGATGATTAGTACGTTCAAACCCAAGTTTATTGGTGAGTGATGTGAACCCATCAATGTCGATAATCACCAAAACATACGAGGTTTGTTGATCCCGTGGGGCAAGCAAAGTATCCACATGCCGCATAAAGACTGAAGGGCTGTGCAACCCTGTAACACTATCAATATCACTCGCTCGCTCTAACGCCAGGTTATTCTTTCTCGCCAGGCTCCAGAGCATCATCGACGTCACCACCACAAAGAAATGCCCTTTGAATGCTTGTCCTAATTCATGCATCTCTAGATTCGTTGCCAACGCAGTCACCACGCGATCGGAAAAAAGGATCCACAAAGTCGCAAAAAAGAAATAGGTAAACGCCAACTTCAATGCATAGTAGTTCGTTTTCTTCATTATGGTTCCCGTGCGATGACGTCCATTCGACCTGCTTGCGACACCCTATCTCACGCCCTCCGTGACGCAAAGTGAAGGAGGCGGCAATAAAACCGACCTCTTTCAATCCATTATTAAAAATGAGACAGCGCTTTTAAAGTGTGTAACTGCATATTAGGTCTAATGTTAGTTGTTCGCCAGAAAAAACGACAATAAACAACCTACTAATTGACAAACGCCTTCCATCTATATTAGCCATCTCATCAATGATTAGGCGTTAGACTACCTAGCATCAATCCAACACAGTCCGGTAAAGCGTCATACATTACCCCGCCGCGCCATCTGCGCGTGCTTGGCTCAGCATGGGGCCAAATCGCACCGCAAACCAGCCATAGCTAATCGTCCACAGCAGTGCTGATGCAGCAACCAGCTCTAGGGTATACACCGGCCAAAACCAGATGCCAAATACTCGGACGAGTGCAGAAATAAGTAAGGCATAGAACAGCCACGAAACAGCGGGGCCCTGATAAACATTGCGCCCAGTATGGCCAAGCGTGACTCGCGCAATCATGGCCAGGACAACGCCCCCGAGTGCACCTATCGCGAATAAGTGCCAGATAAGGTTTGATGCCCAGGGGTTAATCACCACCGCTTTTAATATCAGGCCAAATGGTAGGAAGAGATAGAATAGGTGCAGCGAGAACAGCATTGGTACCTGGTACGCTTTCCAACCTTTCCAGCGGTAGAGCCGAACACATTGCGCAATACCCGCTGTGAGCAGCAACCCACGCGCGACCATGTTATCAGTGCCGGACACCAAAGTGACGCCAATCAATAGCACAAACAGAGCGATAATCGCTCGCTCTAGCCACACAGGTGTGCTGGACACCTGTATACCCAACTTTTTCTCCGTGAAAAACGGGATCACACGGCCACCCATTACGCTAATAAGCAGCATGAACCAAAGCAAGGTACTGTGCCAAACTTGGTTTATAGGCAGGGCAACCTCTCCTAACAACGCACCATAAGACAAAGCGTTCAGTAAAGCCGCGATGGCCAAAACGGGGATAAAAATATAATTACGTTGACGCTTAGTCACTACCACGCGATAACCCAAGGACCATGCCACACAGGCCATAAATAGGGTATCAAGTACAAGGCTCGCCCAAATCGGGACATCCACCCAGAAGCTCAATCGCGCCAACAGCCATAATGAAAAAATGGCGAAAAGCTTCGATCCCCGGGTACCTGGCACACCCGTCCAGTTTTGCACCGCCGTCATTAAAAAACCACCGACAATGGCCATTGAAAAGCCAAACAGCATCTCGTGGGCATGCCACCAAAGCGAAGGCACCGTGAGTGACACCATCCCAGGATGGGTGTACAGCCCACTCCATATAACAATGACCAGACAGGAGTAAAGAGCACCAAAGAGGAAGAAGGGCCGAAATCCCAACCGGAATAATGGTGGGATCTTATCTTCTTTTTGTTTGTCGGTGACATTTAACAACATTCAAGCACTCCATCTGGAGAATTGGGTTATTCACCCTAGCACACACGGAAACACTACTTTTGATATTAAACAAACCCCAACCAACTTAATGTGCTACAAAAAGAAAGGTTATTGTGGTTATTGAGTAACCAAGATCCATGTTATCGAATCAAAAAGCTGGACGTAACCGATATGAACCACAACAATTTTCTCATCACCAACCGGTGCAATATTCAAGCTGGCAGAGCCAAAGAATGAGGAGGCCCATGACCTATCCATCTAGCAGCAAGTTTGCGGTACTCGGCGCGGCACTTATCGCCATAAGCTATGGATTAGCCCGCTTTGCATTCGGGCTGTTCGTCCCACCGATCCGCGATGACTTAGCACTGAGCCCCTCGCAGATAGGTATGATTAGTGCCCTGCCGTTGATTAGCTTTGTGATCGCAACTGGTTTTGCGCCGCTGATTGCCGATCGCATTGGCGCAAGAATCACTGCAATTGTTTCTGGTTTATTTGGCGCTCTGGGCCTCGCCGTCATCAGTCAATCGACTAACAGTGTCTCACTAGCTGTCGGTGTGTTTGCTTGCGGCATTTGCACCGGCTTGATGATGCCCGCCCTCACCGCTGCCATGCAGGCTATCGTTAATCGCGCTCTGCATGGTAGAGTCAGTTCAGTGATGAATGCGGGTACCAGCATTGGTGTCGTCGTTGCTGTGCCTGTAGTCTTGCTGCTCGAATCGGCTTGGCGCACGGCCTATTTGTTTTTTGCAGTACTTGCGACACTTGGCATTGTAGCCGCCTGGCGGATGTTGCCATCTGTCTCGCCTGTCACACCCACAGATGCCGCCCCTGCGCCACCGATCAGCCGATTACAATGGGCGCGGCTGTTCCGTTTATCGTTGTTTGCATTCGCGATGGGATTTGTATCTGCCGCGTACTGGATTTTCGCACCGGATTTGGTTATTACGCTTGGCGCGCTTCCTACTGATACAACCGCTTGGCTATGGGTTGCCGTTGGCATTGCAGGTTTAGGCGGAGCAATAGCCGCAGATCTTGCAGATCGTAACAATCCTCCAATTACCCATTCATTAATGTTAATGATGTTGGCGGCAAGTATGGCACTCATTGCCGCCAGTCCTGGCAACAGCGGAATCACGCTTTTTTCCGCTCTCGTGTTCGGGCTTGCCTACATGAGTTTAACTGGCTTGTACCTAATGACCGGGATCCGACTTCTCCCCGGGCGCTTATCCCTCGGACCTGTTTTACCTTTTATGGCCGTATCACTCGGCCAAGCGATCGGCTCTCCGGTGTTAGGCATATTGATTGAAAAAATGGGTTATGCAGGCGCTTTTTCGGTATTTGCCTCCGCCAGCATTGTGGTTGCCATTATCTCTCCACTTTACCCTCGTCAGCTCGAACAAGAGTGGGACGAAGACGTGATTGAGGACACTGGCCTACAAGCGGCCTATGATCATCAACTACATGATGAAGAAGGTGAGCCTTATCGCGGTGTGGAAATAGAAGAAGAGATCGAAGCCGTTGAAGAAGACCGCACCAATGAAAATTAATTACAAAAATATCATTTAATATCGACATATGGTTTAACATTGATCACGTTTAAAAGACGTACTATGATAAATTCATACTGAAATGTAATTTAGTTACACATAAGGAGCGTGCTATGTTATCCGCGATTAAGGAACTTTTTACCCCTCATAAAGACTATGCCGGCCGAAATATCGACGCTGTTATCGATCGATTAGCGGCGCAAACCGGGACAGAGGCCCATGCCTGGTCTTACCTCCGCGAGCAAGCCGTGTATGAAAACACGCTCAATGGTATGCGGGTATATCCTCATGAGCTCAGAAAGTACGCGGCTTGATATTAACTAAAGAGGTAGCCGCCAATGATGAAAGCCGAAATGGTCAGCGATAGCGCGCATCTGGAAAAACGATCAGGCCTAAGCTTTCAAGTAGCTGAGATTGTTGCCAATCGGCTATTTTCACGCCCGACAGATCCACTTTGCGTGGGTCGAGGCCATCAATCTCAGCGTGACATAAATTAGCGCCTTGTACACTAAACTGCCCCCATACATCGGACGAGAAAACACCACCACTCAGATCGGCTTCTTTCAATGATGCACCGAGAAAATGGGTTTCAATCCAACGGTTTTCAAACAGTTCGCACTTTTCTAAGCACGCTTGCGCAAGATTGGCATAAGACAAGTTACTACCGGTGATAAATGCTGAGCAAAAGAACATACGATGGCTGACTTGATTGGCAAAATTTGCGCGGGAAAAGTTCGCACCCTTCAAATCGCACTCTCTCATCTCAATACCGTAACAATTGGCAAAACTAAAATTAGCCATCGCTAATTGGCATTGCTGGAAACTGGCATCACGAAGGTCAGCAGCGATAAAGTGGCATCCTTCGATATCGCTCTGTTCGATAAATTTACAACGTTTGAAGGTCACATCGCGAAGGTTAGTGCGGGTAAAGTCACAGCGGATAAAGGTACAGTCTTTGAACTCAAGTTCACTGAGATCTTGGTGAGAAAAGTTCTCTTGATGAAATGTCTGGTTATGTGTCTTCATATCATTTCCTTAATTAATGCGCCGCTAGGCTAACAACATAACCTTTTGAAATCACGAAAATAAAAACCTTCATAATCAGGATCTTGCAACCCGCTTTTTTTGCCAATTTAAGGGGGCAAACGAGCGCAAGAGGATGCGCAAGAGGCACAGTTAGAACACGGCAACGATAAAAAAAGTTTTTCGCCTTACAGACCGGTTGACGAAGATAACACCTGCTCCACAAACCTCGCTTTTCTTTCCCGATAGTCGTCTTGCTCAAACCCTTCACAGGCGCGCTTAAGCGCATTGTAGGTGTGAACCAGTTGTGGGTTAGCGCGCAGCGTGTCTCGAAAGGTCAGAAAATCTTCGAACTCAGAGCCATTGGCCACCACTTGCAACGCAACATCGTCATCCTGTTTGGATTCCAGCATACATAGCTCGGGAGTCCGTAACGTATCTCGCTTTTCTTGAAAGCCCAACTCAACTAGCCGTGCCACAGCCTCCTCATGCTGTAAGGCAGGTACACCAACAAAAATATCGAGATCGCCTTTCGATATTGCTGAAGGGATCGACGACGCTCCAATGTGCTCGACTCGCGCTTCAGGAAGTTGGTGTTGGATAGCCAGTCGCCATTGATTGAATAATCGCTCGCAAGCAGGTTGGTATTGGTCGGCAGCGTAAAACTTCATCATGTCAGTGTTTGATATCCTTTTCGAAAACGCATCATACCGCGGAGGACTAGCGTACTCTTTGCCGTGAACATCTAGCCGTCTCGAGGTGCAAAAACTTTAATATATTGATAAAGCGAGCTTTTGTCACCGAAACAGCCAAGAAACTACCCGCCGTCAGATTTTGCGTCGTGCTACTGTAAGGTTCGTGCTAGACTCCACGCCATTCAGTGTCTCCACCCTTTTTATGGGTGGGCGCGCGTTCATTGTTTGTTGAGTTTGCCATGCCATTTAAAAAACTGGGGTTAAGCGCCCCGCTTTGCCAAGCCATTGCCCAACGCGGCTATACCATCCCCACGCCAATTCAAGCCAAAGCCATTCCGATCATCCAACAAGGCCATGATCTGATTGCCGCTGCGCAAACAGGTACCGGGAAAACCTCAAGTTTTATCTGGCCCATTATCGATAAGTTGTGTGCCGGTGAAGCGGGACGCAAAAAGCGCGCTCGCGCATTGGTGATTGCTCCAACAAGAGAGTTGGCCTTGCAAGTCGCCGAAAGCGCCCGCCAAGATACGCAGTTTACCGCGCTTAAAACCTTAGCGATGGTTGGCGGCATGGACGAGCAGGCACAAAAGCAAGCCTTGATCGAGGGCGTCGACATTTTGGTCGCCACGCCAGGGCGCCTACGCGATTTACTCAGCCAACGAGCCGTCTATCTAGATGAAGTAGAAGTGCTGGTGCTGGATGAAGCCGATCGTATGCTCGATATGGGCTTTATTGATGCAATTCAAAACATTCTCGACCGCTTACCGGCAAGCACGCAATGCCTGCTGTTTTCTGCCACCTTGTCTAATAAAGTGCGCGATCTAGCCAAAGCAACCATTGGTGATGAAGGCAAAGAAATCAGCATTGCCGCACGAGATGCCTCGAAAGACAACATTACTCAGTGGTGTATTCCAGTCGATAAAGATAAAAAATCCGCACTGCTTAGCCATTTGATTAAAGAAAATGGCTGGACGCAGGCATTAATTTTTATCGAAACCAAACATGGCGCCGCCAAACTCGCCACCCAGTTGGAAAAACGGGGCATTGCCGCTGAAGCGTTTCACAGTGGACGCAGCCAAGCCGTGCGGACCCAATTGCTGGAAGACTTTAAAAACGGTGACATCCAATTTTTAATTGCCACCGGTGTCGCCGCACGCGGCATTGATATTGAGTCGCTCGAGCGCGTGGTTAATTATGATCTGCCCTTCCCGGCCGACGAGTACGTCCACCGGATTGGTCGTACCGGCCGGGCCAGTGCTCAAGGCGAAGCGATTTCATTGGTATCAAAAGACAACACCAAAAACTTGCGCATGATTGAAGCACGTCTCGGGCACCCACTTGAACGTCGCATCATCGAAGGCTTTGAGCCCAAAAAGCCGGTGCCGCTGACTGCACCCGAATAAATGGCACGCATACAATGATTGCAATAAAAACGGCGAGCCTGGTGCTCGCCGTTTTCGTTTGTTTGCTTTATGTCTGAGTTAGCGTTTGCCAGAGTATCTGCCAAGCGTCTGGGCGCCGATAGTACTGGCTCACTGTGATGGCTTGCCATTGGCCGTTTTGCTCCACCAGCATGGATGGAAAACCGCGCAAGCCATGCGCTGCCATCAATTGACGGGTTTGATTCACCGCGGGCATCACGTCATTTTCGGCGCGATTCATCGCCTGTTGCCAAGCCTCTGCCTCTATCCTCATCTCACTGGCAAGCTCTGCGAGCGTGTCAGCATCATAGACGGAGCGACCTTGCTGATAATGGCCACGCTGGATGCGTTTCAGCATCTCTGCGCCCTGACTATCAAGTTGCTGAGCAGCGAGAATAGCTTGCGCGGTCATAAAGGAGTCCAAAATTACCGGCTGGTCGCTTGCTACGCGGTCAAGATAGGCTTGACCAAATGTCTGTCCGGTTTGATCGGCAATGGTTTGATCTGCCTTCAAAATGTGTTGACGAAAGCTGTCTTCAATCGGCGCACGCTCACGCATACCACCTGGATGAAGCTGCAAGTTAATCTCAGGGTTGTTACTCAGGCTTTCAATCAAGGTGGCGGCGCCGAAGCACCAGCCACACATTGGGTCAAAAACATAGTGGACGTTTACCATTCCATCTCTCCCATGTGCACTTTCGCACCAATTTCCAAAGCCATCGGCAAACCCGCTTTCGGATATTTCGCTTGCATGGTTTTAATCAGCTCAGCACTGTCTTTGCTGTTGGCTTTCGCCTCGGCAAAGTCTTGCAAATACTGCTGGGCAAAGGTAATAGTGTCAGCGTTTAGTGCCGTGCCTGCTTTCATATGGCCTGGGATCACCATTTCAGGTTTCAGTGCTGCCATTTCTTCTAGTTGTGCGGCCCAACCTTCACGTGCTTGGTCAGATTGTGCGTCTGCCATCCACAGGTGAACATTGCCATACACGGCGACGTTACCGAGGATCGCCTTGTTGGCTGGGATCCAAAGATACGGACGGTGAGCCAACTCGCCTTTCGCGCCGCGAATTTCAATCTTACGGCCGTCCAGTGTCAATGATGAACGGGTATAAGCTGCGGGCACCACAGGGTTTTGCGGGGCATTGTCACCCATTTTTGAGGCCCAAAATGCCATTTTTCCATCCAGTTTTTCTGCAATGGTGGTGCGCACTGCCGGTGTGGTAATCACTTTTGCGTCAGGAAACATGTCGTGCAGCACTTCCGCACCAAAGTAGTAATCTGGGTCAGCTTGGCTAATAAAGATAGTGGTCAGCTCTTTCCCAGAGTCCAACACTTTAGCGGCAATACGTAGTGCGTCTGCTTTAGTAAAGCCCGTATCAACCACCATGGCTTCGGTTTCGCCATACACCAAGGTTGAGTTTACGTGGAAGCTGTTTCCATCTGCGTTATACACGTCTAGGTTCAAGGGTTCAGCATTATTAGCTGCCATTGCGCTACCGGTCAGTAATAAAGAGGCAGCTAGGGTTTTTATCAATTTCATCGTCGTGCTCCATTGTTTGCATTCATTGTTGAGATGCTGCGCAGTTTACGGGCTCGACTTGTTCAGATATATAGCTAATAATTTACATCATTATTTCACAATTCGAGCATGTAAACGGGTCGTATCGTGTTATGAACGGCTAGCTCTTAAGCAAAGATGAGATTGACATGGACACACTGACTGCCGCCCGCGTATTGATTGATGTAGCCCTTACGCAAAGTTTCACCGCCACTGCCGATCGGCTCGAGATGTCGCGCCCGATGGTGACTCGCCATGTCGAAGCGCTGGAAGACTGGTTAGGCGTGCGTTTATTGCAGCGCACCACGCGCAAAGTATCGTTAACCTCCGCTGGCGAGCAAAGCCTGCCACAACTGGAACAATGGGTTGAGCAAGCCAATGCTTTGACACAGCAATGGCAGCAAGAGGCGGGCTTAACTGGCAAAGTGCGGGTGGCGACCAGTATGTCGTTTGGTTTTGCGCAATTAATCCCCGCGGTAAAGCCCTTTATGGCCGCTCATCCCGGCGTCGATGTGGATATTGAGGTGCAGGATAAAGCGGTCGATTTAATTGCGGAACGGATTGATATTGCCATCCGTATTGCGTCCAACCCGGATCCCTCCCTAATTGGTCGCCCGATCGCCGCGTGTGATTCCATCTTGGTGGCGGCACCGGATTATTTAGCCGCCCATACACCAATCCGCTCACCAGACGATCTCACCGCGCATAGCTGTCTCAGTTACAAACAATTTGATCGGCCAATTTGGCATTTAGACAAAGGTGAGGAACACGCCGCAGTTGAGGTGCAAGGTAAGCTGTCTGCCAACGAGGCGACAACCTTACTCAGTGCCGCCATTCAGGGAATGGGCGTGAGCATGCAGCCGGTATATCTGGCTCATAGTGCCATTGCGCGAGGTCAGCTGGAAGTCGTGCTCCCCGATTGGCAACCCAAGGCAATGGATATCTACGCCTTGTATCCGTCACGTCGCAACCAGCCACCGGCGGTGCGTGCGCTGCTGGATGCGCTGATTGCCCACTTCGCCAATAGCGAGTGGGCACCGGTTGCTATTTAGCCAGCAGAAAAGTTAAGTGAGAAAAGCTATTTAGTAAGAGAAAAAGCGCGCCGGCTTAATCAGACGATTTTGCTCGCGCAGCATGATAACGCTGGGCTTTAACCAGCCATTTATCAAGCTGATTGGCAAAGGCTTGTTTTTGCTGCGGACCAAGCGGAGCAGGCCCACCTGTGTGCACACCGCTACTGCGCATGGTTTCCATAAAATCACGGATATTAAGCCGGGCGCGGATGTTTTCTTTGGTCAGCAATTCGCCGCGGGTGTTAATCACTGTCACGCCCTTTTCAATCACTTCATCCGCCAACGGAATGTCTTGGGTGATCACCAAATCGCCCGCCTCTGCCTCGGCAACAATTTGGTTGTCCGCCACATCAAAGCCCTTTTCTACCTGACGTGCGCTAGCATAAGGCGACGGCGGTAAACGAATAAACTGGTTGGCAATAAAGGTGGCTTGAATCTGTGTTCGGTGCGCCGCGCGCACAATCATCTCGCGCATCGCGACCGGACAAGCGTCCGCATCTACCCATATTTGCATGCTGGCTCTCTTAGCTTTTGCGTCAATGCCTGCATTAAACCGCATCATCTTTATAAAAGCCAAAAATAAGCGCCGACAATTCGGCGCTTTCATCAGGAAAGTATGAGATGACTTACTTTAACAACGCCAATACCGCATTGACGCACGCTTCAGACGATACTGGGTTTTGCCCAGTGACTAGGTTGCCATCGGTGACCACAAATGAGGTAAAATCATCCGCTTTTTCGTACATACCACCGTTTTCTTTGAGCATATCCTCAACCAAGAACGGCACTACCTCAGTCAAACCAACGGCGGCTTCTTCACCATTGGTAAAGCCAGTGACACGTTTACCTTGCACCAGTGGCTCGTCGCGATCTGAACGCGTATGGCGGAACACGGCAGGGCCGTGGCATACCGCACCAACGGGTTTCCCCTGATAGTAGAAGGTCTCAATCAACTGACGTGACGTCGGGTCTTCCGCTAGGTCCCACAATGGACCGTGCCCACCAGGATAGARAATCGCGTCGTACTCATACGCATTTACATCGCTTAGTTTGACGGTGTTATTAATCATATCTTGCAGCTCAGCGTCGCCATCAAAGCGGCGAGTCGATTCGGATTGCGCATCCTCCGCCTCGCTGTTTGGGTCAATCGGCGCCGCACCGCCGTTCGGGCTGGCAACAACGACTGTTGCTCCAGCATCTTTAAACGCGTAATAAGGGGTGGTGAACTCTTCAAGCCAAAAGCCTGTCTTGTGTCCCGTATCGCCCATGGCATCGTGAGATGTCAGCACCATCAAAATTTTGTGTTGTTGCATCATCGCTCCTTCTTGTCACGCGTTTGGGTAGTATTTGCTTGGTTTTCATTGAGTAGACTAACAAGACATGAGTGTTAACGTAAAAGGTGGTCGCTTAGATCACTCTCATCAGTTGACGGTTTTTTTACGTTTATTGTCTAACGCTGACCTAATGTTAGCGCAATAATGACACCCAAGCGCAGCAAACGCCTATCATGAAGCCATTCATCGCTGGCAATCCAGCAACGTTTTAGCTTGAACACATTAAATGAGGTCCACATGAAAAAAACCTATTTACTTGCACCACTGGCACTGGTTTTCGCACTTGTCGGCTGTGAACAGCAAACCAACGAACCAAAAGAGGCGCAGTCGCAAATCGAATCTAGCCTGGACGACGCCCAAAATGCAGTGAAAGAAGGCACAGAGCAAGCGATGGATAGTGCAGAAAACGCCATCGATAGTGCAGAAGATACCGTTTCTGAAATGGTTGATCACCACAACGCTAAAACCTCACTAGACTGGAACGGTACTTACCAAGGTGTAGTGCCCTGCGCCGACTGTGAAGGTATTGATACCACACTCACACTGAACCCAGACAACACGTATTCACTCACCAAAACTTACCTGGGCAAAGAGGGAGAAGCCCTTAAAGAATCAGGCACCTTCAAGTGGGATGAAACAGGCAGTGTCGTGATCCTTGAAGGCCTGACTGACAGCCCTAACCACTTCTTTGTGGCGGAAAACCAGGTGATCATGCAAGACATGAATGGCGAAACCATCGAAGGCGACCTTGCTGAGATGTATCACCTGAAAAAGCAGTAATCTACCACCGCCATATTACGTGATAAGGGCCTAGCGCTGGCACAATCAACCAGCACTAGGCTCTTTTCTTATATTTTCTATCCCCTTCCCACGCTTTCGCGCTTCACGCCAACACTTGCCTGTCTGCACAAATTGGCAGTTTAGTGACAAATTTGTTGCTAATAAAACTTGACGGGTTTTCACTCTATGGTTTAACTCTTAAATAGAGGCGAAACAAAATCTTATCCAGTGAGCAGGCCGAACGGGCTCACTGAGCAACAGTCGCACCAGACAGTAGAGTCGCCTGGATAAGACCGCGCACCACTCGCGCTTCCTCCGTTTGTTCGATAAGAAGACCGAAAAACGGCACCTTTCTGTACCGGTAATCATACTTGATCCAAGTTTGATTACCGGTCAGTAGTACGTTTATCAGCGCCACAGTCGTGGTATTGAACAGGAGTCACGCGTATGAGCGACGTTGTATTGAAGTTCTCTCACGAAGAATACAGCGCCCGTTTAGCCAAGGTTCACTATGCCATGGAAGAACAAGAAATCGACACCTTGTTGGTGCACGACCCCTCCAACATGGCGTGGCTTACCGGTTACGATGGCTGGTCTTTCTATGTGCCTCAGTGCGTAGTGATTGGCGCAACGGGTGACCCTTTGTGGTTCGGTCGTATCCAAGACGCCAACGGTGCGCTGCGTACTGTCTACATGAGCGCTGAGTGCATCACCTACTATCCTGACCATTATGTGATGAATCCACCGCTCCACCCCATGGAGTACCTTTGCAATTACGTCCTGGCAGAACGTTATTGGGATCGTGGCCGCATCGGCGTTGAGAAAGACAACTACTATTTCAGTGCCACCGCCTTTGAGTCGCTCAAAGAAAATCTACCGATGGCAACGCTGGTCGATACGACTGGGCTGGTTAACTGGTGTCGCGCGGTCAAATCCGATCAAGAGCTCACGTACATGCATACGGCCGCCCGCATCGTGGAGAACATGCACCGCGTCGCCTTTGAGATGATCGAGCCCGGCTTGCCCAAGCACCTACTGGTGGCCGAAATCAATAAACACGCGGTGGTCGGCCACGATGGTCACTTTGGGGATTATGCCGCGATCGTGCCGATGTTACCCTCGGGCGGTGATGCGGCAGCGCCTCACTTAACGTGGGATGATCGTCCGTTTAAACGGGGAGAAGGGACCTTTTTCGAAATCGCCGGGGTGCATCGCCGCTATCACTGCCCACTCTCTCGCACTATCTTCTTAGGAGAGCCGGGCTATGAATTCTTGCGTGCTGATGAGGCTTTACAGGCCGGTCTCGAAGCAGGTCTCGCGGTCGCCAAGCCTGGCAACACATGCGGAGACATTGCCAACGCACTCAACGATGCCTTGTTACGCTATGGGTTTGATCGAGAAGGCGCGCGCTGTGGCTATCCGATAGGATTAAGCTATCCACCCGATTGGGGCGAGCGCACCATGAGCTTGCGCCCAAGCGATCAGACGATGCTGCGTGAGGGAATGACCTTTCACTTTATGCCAGGGTTGTGGATGAAAGACTGGGGCATCGAAACCACAGAAAGCATTGTGATCACCCGCGATGGTGCGCAAACTTTGTGCGATCTACCGCGCCAATTGTTTGTCAAACATTAGCTTGGTACAACAAGTCAGAAACGGGGTACCCTACTTGTGCCCTTTTCTGTTCAGCCTCGTTACTTTTTTAGCTACACTCATAAGGTGATGATTTAAAGATTAAACTTTACCCGTTTCCGCCGGATTGAGCGTCACAACAGATCACAAGGAGAGGTTATGGAACCCACCGCAATTGAAACCACCGTCGATTTTCATGCCGATGGTGTACAGCATGGCTTTCTTAAACTGCCTCATTCACACGACCAATCCGCTTGGGGCTGTGTCACCATTCCGATCACTGTGATTAAAAACGGCGAGGGAAAAACGGCTCTACTCACAGGCGGCAACCATGGGGATGAATACGAGGGCATTACTGCATTACTCAATACCTGCCACCAACTGATGCCCAGTGATATCAAAGGCCGAGTGATTATATTGCCGATGATGAACGCGCCCGCAGTAACCGCAGGCACGCGTACCTCGCCTTGGGATCAAGGTAACATGAACCGCGCGTTTCCCGGCTCGCCCACTGGCAGTGTCACCGAGCAAATTGCCGATTACTTCACTCGGTATTTGATCCCGCAGTGCGATACGGCTTTAGACATTCACTCAGGCGGTAAAACCTTAGATCTGATTCCCTATGCGGCGTCCCACCGCTTAGAGAACCTTCAGCAAGCCGACGCCTGTGCCGAAGGGGCTCGCCTGTTTGGTGCCCCCTATCAAGTACAAACCACTGAAATGGATGCCACCAGCATGTACGACACGGCGGTAGAGCAACAAGGTAAGATTTTTGTCACCACAGAGCTTGGCGGCGGCGGCACCAGCACCCCTGAATCGATCGCGATTACCCAACGTGGTATTCACAACTTTTTAGTGTTTTCGGGCATTCTACAAGACGATTATCGCCACCCCTCGGTCGCACCCGTCAAACTCGAGTTACCCGATAAACACTGCTATGTACAAAGTGAACACGCGGGTATTATTGAGTTCTGTGTGCACTTGGGCGAGACCATCAAAAAAGGCGATTTGATTGGTAAAGTGCATAACATCGAGCGTACTGGCACCGAGCCCGTTCCCTACTATGCCGAACGCGCCGGTATTTTACTGGCCAAACGTCACTTGGGACGGATTTACATCGGCGATACCTTTGCGGTGATTGCYGAGCCTGTTTAACGGAGGGGCCATGAAGCTGGATAAATTCGATATCAAAATCTTGCAGATCCTGCAGCAAGATGGCCGCATCACCAAATCTAACCTCGCACAGGCGATCAACCTGTCTGTGAGCCCTTGTTGGGAGCGGGTAAAACGGCTCGAGCAAGCGGGGATCATCGAGGGCTATGGCGCCCGTATCAACCCGGATGCGGTGGTGAAGTTAAATACCGTGTTAGTCGAAATCACTCTCGGCCAGCACGATGTCGACAGCTTTCAACGCTTTGAGCGCGCCATGCAAGCCTGCGACGATGTCAAAGAATGTTGGGCGACAGGCGGTGGGATAGACTATATCGTTCGCCTTGGTGTCACTGATATCGACTATTATCAGCGTCTTATCGACAGCTGGCTAACTGATGACCTTGGCATCAAACAGTACTACACCTACATCGTCACCAAGCAAGTGAAGCGCCCCTCTCTCACCTTACCGCTTGAAACGCCAGACATTGCTGCTAATGGTTAAACCAGACTTATCCTTGCTTGCGCATGCTCAATGACGCTCGCGCATGCGTTGTCAACCTCTGAGCAATACCTGTCACGTTATCACGGCAAATGCCCGTTTCTCTTGTGACCAGAAAATTTTCTCCTGCTATTGCGCGGTTTCAGAAAAAATTTCGTTAATCCCGCACCTGAACAAAAAACCTCTTTTTCGTGCATTGCRTACAGTAACAGTAGGCAAACGCTGATAGGCAGCGTGGCGATTTTCAATCAGGAGGGAGTATGACCATATTCCAATCACGCGATCTTCACTACTCGGGAAGCGCAGCCAATGCATTGCGTCATGATATCGCCGGCAAAGCCAGTTCCGACGTGCTTGCCTACCTCGACGATCAGCGTCTTTTTCGTCAGCTCGCCTATTGCAATGGCAAATGGGTGAATGGTGACTCTGATACGCCGGTGCTCAACCCCGCGACGGGCGAAGTACTTGGTTACACCGCATCACTCAACGCCACGCAAATCAATCAAACCATTGATGACGCCGAAACCGCTTTCCATTTGTGGCGCGCTGAGTCGGCCGAAACGCGCGCCAAGCTGTTGATGAAATGGCACGACCTCATAATGGAAAACCAACACGATCTCGCGCATCTGATGGTGCTCGAGCAAGGCAAAACACTGCGCGACGCCGAGGGTGAAGTCGAGTACGGCGCGTCGTTTATTCACTGGTTTGCCGAAGAAGCCAAACGCGTGTATGGCGACACCATGCCTAGCCACATTCCCAATGCGCACCTAGCGACATTACGTGAACCTATTGGCGTGGCCGCCTTGATCACCCCATGGAATTTTCCTAATGCGATGATCACCCGTAAAGCGGCAGCGGCTCTCGCGATTGGCTGTAGTGTGATCGTCAAACCCGCAGAAGAGACGCCTTTCTCAGCCCTCGCGCTGGCAGAACTCGCCGAACGTGCTGGGATCCCTGCCGGTGTATTTAACGTGGTGATGGGCGACGCCCCCATGGTCTCCACCCAGCTTTGTCAAAGTGACAACGTTAAAGCGCTAAGCTTTACCGGCTCAACGCGTGTTGGCCGCTTATTGCTCGAGCAAAGTGCGCAAACCGTGAAACAGTGTGCCATGGAGCTTGGTGGTAACGCCCCCTTTATTGTGCTGCCTGATATGGATATTCAACAAGCGGCGCGCGCGGCCATCGATGCCAAGTTCCAAACATCGGGGCAAGATTGCTTGGCGGCGAATAAAATTTTGGTGCCACGCGACAAACATCAAGCCTTTGTCGATGCCTTCGCCGCGTTGATGGATGAACTTGAAGTGGGCAATGGTTTGCTGCCCAGTACCGATATTGGCCCTCTCATTTCCGCACGGGCAGTGGACAAAGCGCAAGCAATCGTCGATGACGCCATTGCCAAAGGGGCGACCGTGATGGGCGGAAAGCTCAACCCCAACCTCGGTGAAAACTTCTTTGCGCCTACGCTTATCACCAAAGTGACGCCGGATATGTTGGTGTACCAAGAAGAAAACTTTTGCCCGGTAGCGGGCGTGATTGCCTACGACAATCTGGATGAGGCCATTGCGATGGGCAACGATACCGAGTATGGGCTCTCAGCCTATGTCTACGGCAATGATATTCGTGATATTTGGCGCTGTCTGCGCGGCCTTGAAGTCGGCATGGTCAGTGTCAACTCAGTGAAAATGACCGGCCACCCGATTCCCTTTGGTGGCGTCAAACAGTCGGGCTTAGGCCGTGAAGGAAGCCGCTATGGCATCGACGAATTTAGTGAAATCAAATACTACTGTTTAGGTGGCTTGCCCACGGTGAGCGGCAGCTAATTCAGGTTTGCTGACGGATAAGGAGACTGATCATGCGTCCAGAAACAAAAGCCTTGTTGGAAAAAGACAGAAACACCGTATTCCACGCCTCAACGCACTTAAAGCAGTATGCGCATGGCGAGATGCCAGGGCGAGTGATTGAGACCGGGAAAGGCATTCGCATTACCGATTCAGAGGGCATTGAGCTGATTGACGGCTTCGCCGGGCTCTACTGCGTCAATATCGGCTATGGCCGCGAAGAAATGGCCGATGCCATCTACGATCAAGCGAAAAAGCTCGCGTATTACCACACCTATGTGGGCCACACCAACGAAGCGCTGGTGACGCTGTCGGAGCGCCTGATCAACATGGCTCCCGGCATGAGCAAAGTCTATTACGGCATGTCAGGCAGTGATGCCAATGAGTCACAGCTCAAGATTGTTTGGTACTACAACAATGCGCGTGGCAAACCTGAGAAGAAGAAAATCATCTCACGAGATCGGGGTTATCACGGCTCCAGCGTGGCATCAGGATCACTCACGGGGTTACCACTGTTCCATGCGCATTTTGACCTGCCCATTGAGCGCATCAAACACACCATGGCCCCCTACTATTATCGTCGTGAAGACACCGGCATGACCGAGCCTGAATTCGCGCAGCATTGTGCCGATGAACTGGAGAAAATGATCCTTGCTGAGGGCCCGGATACGGTCGCCGCGATGATTGCCGAACCGGTACTCGGCACGGGTGGCATCGTACCGCCCCCCGAGGGCTACTGGGCGGCGATTCGCAAAGTGCTGGATAAATACGATGTGCTGCTGATCGCCGATGAAGTGGTGTGTGGCTTTGGTCGTATCGGGAGTGACTTTGGCTCGATTTACTACGATATGAAGCCTGATCTGATTACCGTTGCCAAAGGGTTAACCTCTGCCTATCAACCGCTCTCCGGGGTGATGATCGGTCACCGAGTGTGGGATGTTTTGGAAGATGGTACCGATGCGTGGGGGGCGATTGGTCATGGTTACACCTACTCTGGCCACCCACTGGGCGCGGCAGCCGCTCTGTGTAACCTTGATATCATCGAGCGCGAGAATCTGACTCAGAATGCCGCGACCACGGGTGAATATCTGCAAATGAAAATGAAAGCCGCTTTTGCGGATCACCCATTGATTGGTGATAGCCGTGGTGTCGGTTTGCTCCATGCGCTTGAGTTTTCACCCGATCGTGCCAACCGCAGCCATTTTGACCCCAGCCTGAAAGTTGGGCCACAGGTCGCCGCCGCGTGTGTGGAGCAAGGTCTGATCGCGCGTGCCATGCCACATGGCGATATTCTTGGTTTCGCCCCACCCTTGGTAGTCACCCCTAATGAGGTGGATGAGATTGTCGCCAAAGCGCAAGTCGCTGTCGATAAGGTGATGGATAAGCTGGTCACCAGCGGACAATGGCAACCCAAATAGCGTGATGACTCCTATCCAATAAGCAAAAAAAAGCGCCGACAACGCGGCGCTTTTCTCATTAACAGGCTCAGGTCTGACTAGCTGGCAGTCGCCGGCTGTACTGCCAAGTTAGCTTCTTTTTCTTGTTGCATCCGCATCACCGCGATCGGGCCGGTAATGAAGGTAAAGGCAATCAAGAAAGACACAGGCACGGCGGTGATCACGATAAACGACTGAAGCGCATTCAAGCCACCATCGCCGGCAAGCAGAAGTACACCGGCAACCACACCCATCACAATCGCCCAGAATAGACGATGACGGCGAGTTGGCTGGTTGTCACCTGATACGGCCATCGCAATCGAGTAAGCCATCGAATCACCCGTGGTCGCCACGAAGGTGGTGGTCAGCAGCATAAAGGCTGGGATCAGAACCACGCTGTAAGGTAGCTGTGACAAGGACGCAATCAAGATCGCTGGCAAGCCCGCATCCGCCATTGGACCAGAGATGCTGCCAGGCGATTGCAACTCATAAAAGATACCCGTACCACCCAGTACTGAGAACCAGAAGTTAGTCGCAATCGGTGCACAAATAGCCACGGCGAAGATCAGCTCACGAATCGAGCGACCTTTCGAGATACGAGCAATAAAGATCGCCATCATGGGTGCAAAACCAATAAACCAACCCCAGAAGAACCAGGTCCACCATGCATTCCAGCTACCGTTATCGGTATTCAGCGCGAGGGTGTGCATGTTGTTCAGGTAGTAGCTAAAGCCTGAGCCAAACTGCTCAAAGATAAAGCCAGTTGGCCCCAGCACAATCACCACACCCAGCAATACGGCAGCGCCAATCACATTCATGCGGCTCAGCCATTGTAGGCCCTTATCCATCCCGGTAAATGCAGAGATAGAGTAAATCGCCACGACGGCAGCCAGAATCAGCATCTGCATTGGCATGGTGTTTTCGATACCGGCAAAGCTTTCTAGGCTGTAGCCAAGCTGGGTCGCCAGAAAGCCGATTGGGCCAATGGTACCGGCAGCGACCGCAATGATAGAGCAAGCATCAATCACAGAGCCTAACCAGTGATTTTCCAGCTTGTCCCCAAGTAGCGGATACAACAACGCACGAGGGCGCATGCGCACACCCGCTTGGTGGTGGGCATACATCAGCACGATGGTTGCCAAGGTGCCTAACACGGCCCAGGCTAAAAAGCCCCAGTGGAAAAAGCTTTGGCTCAGTGCGGGGGCGACGGTATCCATTACACCCGCTTCCATGTCACCTAACGCCGGCGGCGGGGTCATGAAGTGATAGATAGGTTCCGCGGCTGACCAGAATACACCACCACCCGCAAGTAGGGTGCACATGATCATCGCCACCCAGCGGAAACGACTCATCGAGACAGTATCCGTGGCGCCAAGTTTTAATTTACCAAATTTACTGCCGCCAATAGCGAGCGCCAGTACAAAATTGATCACCATTAACCACTGCCACCAGTAACCAAAAAGGTTGGCAGACTCAGAAAATAGAGACTGGATAACAGAAGAGAAGTGTTTCAGGTCAAACAAGGCAAAGGCAAGGAAGACAGCAACAAAGCCGATGGTAAATACGGCAACGAGACGGTCATTATTTTGTGTAGATTTAAGCATTAGTTCGCTCACAAGGTGTGTGAGGGAGGAGACTCTATCAGTGTGGCGAATGAATGACCAGAACAAATTGTTACAGTCAAAGAAGGAAAAAACGTGACAAGTATCACCTATTCAGTCATGGCGGGGGCTGAATAGGAATATGACATTTTTGTTAAGTGGACAAAACTTACCCAACACTGTTTTGTCACGCTGGCGCTTTCGATTTCTCTGTCTTACTCGTCTTACCCGTTTCGAGCACTTTTTTATGCAACACCACGGTGGCGCGATACAATTTAGGATGAACCTGTGACTCGCCTTTTTTTGCGCGATTACACGCCGAAATCACTGCCGCGGTGATGCAAGCGGCCACTTTCATCTGACCAAGTTGATAGGCATAGTTGGCAACTTTAATCGCCATAAAAATCGATTGGTCGCTGTATTTGTAATTACGGGCGGCGAATTTCTCAAAGCGGAGAAAGTCTTTGTGATAACCCTTAAGAATGCGATTCACGTGGCGATCGTAATAATTTTTATACTTGGCGTAGCTCCCTTTAGGGTTGCTCGCCATAATGTCTCTTACCCAAACAAACGATTGCAGCTGTTCTTTTTCAAATAAGCCACTCAGCCAGGCAAACATATGACCTCCCTACTGCTAGCTTAGCGGCCTTATTCTACTCAATTTCCATGACTAATCTACGAAAAGGGAAAAGTAACTTATTGACTGGCGGTTATTTAATCAGTGTTGGTCGCTAACTACCACGAGGCCCAATGGGCAACCGCGAGCGACCACAGAACGATTAGGCTTGCGTGTTGATGTTGATGGTATAGGTGGCATCGCCCGCGGGAAGCATATGTAGGATTTGCTCGCCAAGCGCTGGATGGGTAAGCAGGTAATTGCCTTGCGGAAAGCGGATGTCTTCCGGCCCTTTCAATACCAGGCTGAAGTTTTCTACCGCCTGCCCGCCCACCTCATCACCGTGGCCAGGATGAGTGTCGACACGCGCCAGCGTCATTGCATATTCCGTATCCGTTCCATCAATGAGCGTGATCGTTTCATTAATCAATTCATTGACATGCTGGAAAGATAGTACATTCATCGTCCCTCCCGCGCCCCTGTTTGGGTCAATGCGCTTGTGAAAGCTTTACTGAAAAGATTAGATGAAAAATTCGACAATGCACAATAGCTTAGTGATTTTTTCAATCGCTTAGAACGACAAAAGGCAACCCGATGGTTGCCTGACTCACGCTTGATTATGCTGACCCAGCCGTTTTAACTTGGCGGGTCTTATTGGACTTCGTTTTGTAGTAATACCACAAACGTCTGCTTTTATTGTTCATCGAACACCTCTCTATCAGATTAATGAACGATATTAATGCCAATCGCCGAATGCGGCGCTACGCCACAGTCTTATATTATTTCGAATCGGAAAGCAAATTCGATCACCGTCAGGCAGCGAATTGGCAAGTTCGTGATTCAAAAAGACAATGCACGAGCCGTTAAGCACATAACAGAGAGCGTGGATACACACTCAGCCACAGGACGAGAAAACACTCGGCTTAGGGTATTACGTGCATATGCAATGCGTCAGGCGCTAGGCCCAAAAAAGAGAAAGCCGCTCTGCTGAGCGGCTTCGAGATGCATTCCTTGTTGGTTGTTGGTCAATGAAACGCTTTTTACGTTGCCCCGTGTGCTCACTACGTTGAGCGTCCTTACCGCATGGTCTTGTGTTAATGGCCTGGCTGGCGGCTAACAAGGTGTCGTCATGGGCGCCTGACATTAACGGGGGCTTAACTCATTAAGGCGCGTCACTGCGCGCTAATCATCTACCAAATTGTGTGTCAGCTCGGCTGACTCTGTCAGTAAAGCACACGGTTGCCACTGTGCCACTGCGTGCCGTTCAAATTGTGAACAACGTAATAAATCTGACATCAACTGGGATTGCGCACAGCATACCGGCCCAGTTTATGCCAGCGAACCGCGCCAAAATAAAAATTTCCCGCACCACTAGACGACCGGTCTAATTTTAATTATGCTGCCCCACATGAAATCGAGCAGCACCCGAGAAAACAGCAGCCACAATGCGACCCACCAACATTTGTTGGAAACGGGCGTGAGCGTGATGGCGCAATTTGGCTTTAGTGGCGTCGGCCTTAGTGCAATACTAAAACAAGCTGGCGTGCCCAAGGGTTCCTTCTACCATTATTTCGCGTCGAAAGAGCAATTCGGCCAAGCAGTGTTGGATCACTATTTTGCTTGCTACATTGCCGATGTGAATCGCCTGCTGACCGATAAGGCAGTCTCTCCCATTGTGCGGGTCCACAACTACTTTAGCCGTTGGCAAGCGCAATACTGTAGCTTAGATCCGGTGCAAACTTGCTTAGTAGTAAAGCTGAGTGCAGAAGTGGCTGATTTATCCGAGCCAATGCGGCTGGCACTGCGCGATGGCACCGACCAATTAATTGGCCGTTTGGCTGATACCCTGGCACAAGCGCGTGATGTCTTTGACGATAAAACCGCACTGACCACCGCTACGACCTTGTATCAGTTGTGGCTGGGTGCCAGCTTACTAACCAAGCTGCATCGTAACGACAGTCATCTCGCGCAAGCGATGACCATCACCGAAGAAAAGCTCGGGCTGATCGATTAACGGCGCTTTGCTGTATCAAGCATCGCTTCAACAACAAGTTAATACCCGATGCGTGGCACTCGCGACGGCACTCGTTGTTAGCGTACAGCCACCATCTACTCAAAACCCGCTTTGGCGGGTTTTTAACCGGCACTCACTAGACGACCGGTCTAATTTAAATAAACGCTTGATACCATCAAGCACAATAAAAGGAAGGATGAGCAATGAACAACTTTGAGTTCTACAATCCCACACGTATCGTTTTTGGCGAAGGTAAGATTGCCGAGCTGGATCGGCTCATCCCGGCCGATGCAAAAGTGTTGATTCTTTTCGGCGGCCAAAGTGCACGTAAAACCGGCACCTTGGATGAAGTCGAACAAGCGCTAGGGCAACGTCAATTTGGCCTATTTGGTGGCATTGAACCCAACCCGCGCTATGAGACCTTGATGAAGGCGGTCGAGAAAGTCGGCGCTGAAGATTATGACTACCTCCTCGCCGTGGGCGGTGGCTCAGTGATTGATGGCACCAAATTCGTGGCCGCGGCGGCGAAATATGACGGCGACGCATGGGACATTCTCACCAGCATGGGTGGCAAAGTAGAAGCAGCGCTGCCATTTGGCGCCGTGCTCACCTTGCCTGCTACCGGCTCTGAGATGAACAAAGGCTCGGTGGTGACCCGTGAATCGATGCAAGCGAAACTGCCGTTTATGAGCGAGTTGGTCTTCCCGCAGTTCTCAGTGTTGGATCCGGTGAAAACCTACACCCTACCGATTCGCCAAGTGGGTAACGGTGCGGTGGATGCGTTTGTTCACGTGGTTGAGCAATACCTCACCTATCCAGCCCATGCTCCGGTACAAGACCGCTTTGCTGAAGGCCTGCTACAAACCTTGGTTGAGTTGGGCCCACAAGCGCTGGAAACACCAGAAGACTACAACGTGCGTGCTAGCCTGATGTGGACAGCCACCTTAGCGCTTAACGGCTTGATTGGCGTGGGTGTGCCGCAAGATTGGTCAACCCATATGCTGGGTCACGAGCTTACAGCTCAACATGGCTTAGACCACGCACAAACCCTTGCCGTGGTACTGCCTGCAATGCTTAATGAGAAGTTTGAGCAAAAACAGGCCAAGCTCGCACAATTTGCTGAGCGTGTTTGGCATATTGACCAAGGCAGCGAAGCCGAAAAAGCACAGCAAGCGATTGAGAAAACACGCGACTTTTTCGAGCGCATGAACGTAAAAACGCGCATGAGCGATTACGATCTGGATGAAACCGCGATTGAGCCCTTGATTGAAAGCCTGACTCAACACGGTATGACCCAACTCGGTGAACATGGCGATGTGACGCCGGACGTTTGCCGCCGCGTGCTTCGAGCCGCGCTGTAATCGCCGTTTTATTTCATGATGAGGCGCGCTGATCCAGCCGCCTCTTTTCCCATCATCAAGGGAGGAATCAATGTCAGCATTAACAAATCAACGTTTTGTTCTCGCATCGCGTCCGGTTGGCGCGCCCACCGCTGAGAACTTTCGCTTAGAAGAAGTCGCCATTCCCGCACTCGGTGACAATGACGTCCTAATTGAAAACCATCACCTATCGATTGACCCTTACATGCGCGGTCGAATGAGTGATGCCAAATCGTACGCAGAACCCGTAGCGATTGATGGCCTGATGGTCGGTGCCACCGTGGGTAAAGTACTGGAATCCAACCACGCCGATTACCAGGCGGGTGATTGGGTACTCGCTTACAAAGGTTGGGAAACCCATTCTGTCGTCGATGGCGATACCCTGCTGAAACTCAACCCAGATTTAGCCCCAGTCTCATACGCGCTTGGGATCTTGGGGATGCCCGGCTTCACCGCCTACATGGGCTTATTAGATATTGGCCAACCCAAAGAAGGCGATACCCTTGTCGTCGCAGCAGCCACTGGCCCCGTCGGTGCGACTGTGGCACAAATTGGTAAGCTGAAAGGTTGCCGCGTAGTAGCGATTGCCGGGGGCGAGGATAAATGCCAGTACGCCCGTGAACACCTCAATGTTGACGCCTGTATCGACCACAAAGCCGACAACTTTGCCGAGCAGCTTGCCGAAGCCTGCCCGCAAGGCATTGATGTGTACTTTGAAAACGTCGGCGGCAAGGTATTTGATGCGGTGATGCCACTGCTTAACACAGGAGCACGTGTTCCGGTGTGTGGCTTGGTGTCACAGTACAACAACACCGCCCTGCCAGAAGGTCCAGACCGCCTTTCGCAGTTGATGGGCACCATCTTGGTTAAGCGACTCACAGTGAAAGGTTTCATCATTTTTGATGACTACGCGCACCGTTACCCTGAGTTCGCTCACGACATGGCCAAATGGGTCGGCGAAGGCCAAATCCATTACCGTGAACACGCGGTGGATGGCTTTGAGCAAGCGCCGCAAGCACTGATTGATGTACTCGAAGGCCGCAACTTCGGCAAGATGGTGGTCAATATTAAATAACGACCACACGCTTTATTTCGCAATACCGAAAACCCTGCCTCCCCCTTAGCGATGGATAGCTAAGGGGGTTTTTCTTCTTCGCGTTCGTCTATTCTGCTTGCAACTGCAACGCCGTGGGCAATGCGGTCATAGCCCCTTTAGCGGTGGTGGCTAGCGCGCCACAGCAGTTGCCTTGACGCACGGCTTCCGTCACCGCCTCGGGCGTTTGCCAGTCGGGCAACTTGGCAAGGGCAGCCAACAATCCGCCCATAAACGCATCTCCTGCCCCCGTGGTGTCCACCACGTTTGCTGGTGTTGTCGCCACCTGCCAAACCGTCTGATGGAACGCGACTCGCGCGCCTTCACTGCCTTGTGTCACCACCCATAACGACACATTGGGTGCGTGCTCCACTAACGCTGCTAACCTTGCTTTCACTGAATGCGCCTCGGTAATGAAGGGCTTAGTCACTAGGGCAAGCTCATCATCAGACACTTTAACCACATCCGCCAGCGGCAAAGCTTGCCAGACGGTTTCTAGCATTTGCGCCTCGCTTTGCCACAGATCCTCACGCAAGTTAGGGTCAAAGCTGACAAACCCGCCCTTGTCACGACACGCTTGCATGGCACCAAGCGTGGCAGAGCGCGATGGCTCGTTTGCCAGAGCGATGGAGCAAGCATGCAACCACTGCCCTTTTTCGAACAGTGGAAAATCGTAAGGCTGCACGAACTGATCGGCGCTGGGTTTGACCATAAAGGTGAAGCTGCGCTCGCCATGCTCATCCAGATCGACCAATACCGTTGAGGTGCGCTGCGTTTCATCGCGATGCATAAATCGCGTATCCACGTTTTCACTCGCCAAGGTATTTTGCATAAAGCCCCCCAGCGGATCGCTGCCCACTCGGCCAATAAAGCCGGTTGCGCCACCCAGTCGAGCAATCGCCACCGCCACATTGGCGGGTGCACCACCCGGACATTTTAGGTAGTGGTGTTCACCCTCTGGGATCAAATCCACCACCGCATCACCGGTGACCCATACCTTGTTCATCACACTTGCTCCTCGTTTCACGCTCGATTAGGCCGCTGCAGCTTGTGCGTATTTTTTACGCGCACCCAGTACATAGGTCACCGCAAACGCCACAACAAAGGCAATCGCCATACCAATGATATAAGGCACCACGCCGTCAGGACGGATAGAAATGATCCCTGGCAGCCCCGCGGCACCCAACGCTTGCGCTTTCACTTTAAAGAAGGTGACAAACGCGCCCGCGCAGGTTGCCCCTACCAGCGCCCCGATAAACGGATAACGATATTTTAGGTTAATACCAAACATCGCCGGTTCAGTGATGCCAAGCAGAGCCGTGACACCCGCCGGCATCGCAATCCCTTTCGCTTTCACATCCGCGGTTTTCAGCCCAAACGCCAAACAAGCAGCGCCTTGTGCCACATTCGACATCGCGGCAATTGGGAAGATAAAGGTACCGCCGGTGACCGCAATGTCTGCCAACAGTTGGGTTTCAATCGCGATAAAGCTGTGGTGCATCCCGGTGATCACAAACGGCGCATACACAAACCCGAACAACGCACCGCCAAGCATCCCAGCCGATTCATACACCCAGTTAAGACCATCGCCGAGCAAAAAGCCGAGATCACGGGTAAATGGACCCACCAGGGTAAAGGTGATCAGGCCGGTGATAAAAATGGCCAGCAACGGGGTCAGCAAGTTATCCAGCACCGAGGGAATAATACGACGTAAGCCTTGCTCGACTTGCGCCAAAATATAGGTAGCAACCAGCACAGGCAGTACTGAGCCTTGATAACCGACTTTTTCGATCTCAAAACCAAAGATTTCCCACACCGGAATATCACCAGACACCGCGGCACCGCCAAAGCCCCAGCCGTTAAGCAGATCAGGGTGCACCATTAACATCCCCAGTGCCGCGCCCAAAAAGGGGTTAGCGCCAAATTTTTTACTGGCTGAAAACGCCAGCAGTACCGGCAAGAACACAAATGGCGCATTGGCGAAGGTATTGATCATATTGGCCAAGTCGCCCATTTGTGGGTAGGCCTCAATCAAAGATTTGCCATCAATAATCAAGCCCGGCGCAGTCAGGATATTGAAAATCCCCATCAGCAAACCACCGGCGACGATGGCTGGAATAATGGGAACAAAAATATCTGACAGCCCTTTCACCGCGCGTTGTAGCCAATTTTGCTTTTCAGCGCCAGCCGCCGCCACGTCTTTCGACGACATGTCTGACTGGCCCGTTAACTTGCTGAATTCGGCATAAACATTATTGACAATGCCCGAGCCAAAAATGATCTGTAACTGACCGCTGACTTGGAATTGGCCTTTCACACCTTCAATCGATTCAATCGCGCTTAAATCCGCCAAGTTATCATCATGGAGTGCGAGTCTTAGCCGCGTGGCACAGTGTGCCGCCGCTGCGATGTTTTCTTTTCCACCCAGTTTATCGAGTAGTTGTTGTGCTATTGCTTGGTAGTTCATGGCTACTTCCCCTGCACGCTCTCACCGTCTTTGCCACCGTCACTTTTATTTTCGTGTGGCGTCACACGCTCCACATTTTCGGGAACGATCCCGAAAATGATGTGCTGAATCCTGTAAAGCATCAAGTATGAGGGCTAATCGCTGTGAGATCGATCAGTAAACCACCGCGCGACTCTCACCTTAAACGTGACTTAAATCACTAAATAAGGGGTATTTACGGTGCTATGTTTGCAAAGGATCCGTAAATGGAACGATCATGGCACTCTCAGTAAAGGAGAACCCATGGCTAGCTTGAATGATGTCGCCCGTTTAGCGGGTGTTTCCAAATCCACTGTGTCGCGTGTAATTAACCAAGAGTATGGCGTAAAACCCGCGACGATTGAGAAGGTGAATCGCGCCATTGAGCAATGCGGCTATGTGGTCAACCAAATCGCTAAGGATTTAAAATCCAGTAAAACCAATCTCATTGGCGTGATTGTGCCGCGTGTTTCCTCACATGCGATGTCAGCCAGTGTCGATGGTCTTAGCCATGTGTTTGATCAAAAAGGGAAACAAGTGCTTCTGGCCAATACTCGGCAAGATGACGCCCGTATTTGTCATTACCTTGATTTGTTCAATCAAAAACGGGTCGAGGGGATTTTGCTGTTTGCTTCTACGCTCAACCCTACCGTCGTACAAGCAATCAAACGCTCGAGTGCGCCGGTGGTGGTGATTGGTCAAGACGGCTCACCCTATAACATCCCCAGCGTGATCCATGATGATTACCGAGTCGGTTTTTGTGCCGGCGAGCAGCTTATTAAAGCCGGGTGCCAACAGGTGGGCTTTCTGGGGGTACAAGCGGAAGATATTGCGGTTGATCAGCAGCGTTATCAAGGCCTTGAGAGCGCATTGACCACATTGACCCAAACGGCCCCCTTGTTCCATTACCAAGGCCAGTTCTCGATTCAATCAGGCTATGTCGCCATGACCGCTATGCTAGCGCAATATCCTGATCTTGACGGTGTATTCTGTGCCACCGATCGTATCGCGATTGGCGCTATTCAAGCCTTACAAGCACAGGGGATTACGCCAGGGCAAGGCGTGAAATTGATTGGCGTGGGCGATGATGAGCTTGCCCAAGTGGTATCGCCAAGCTTATCTACGTTTAACTATGCCTTTGATGCGGCGGGAGAAAGT
Source organism: Salinivibrio sp. IB282 (assembly GCF_001995685.1). Classification (NCBI taxonomy): domain Bacteria; kingdom Pseudomonadati; phylum Pseudomonadota; class Gammaproteobacteria; order Vibrionales; family Vibrionaceae; genus Salinivibrio; species Salinivibrio sp. IB282. Next base: position 37,177 of record NZ_MUET01000022.1, read on the forward strand.
GGTGCCAAAATGCTGCTCGAATTACTGGAGACTGGGCAAAGCCATGTGTCCAAATTGGTGATGGGCTTTAACTATATCAGCCGCGCCACCTGCCCTTGACACAGCGATCGTTAACCCAATACAGAGAAATTTTACTTGCGCCACCACCGTCTTATTCGCTATTTTTGGAACGTTCCCGAAAATAAAACTGGTACGGATAGATGGAAATAACCCCAACAGGCTTGGTAGACGCATGTGGTGGCACCGACAATGTACGCCGCGTATTGCGTCATCAAGAGAAGGTGATTATTGAGCTAAGCACGCTTGAGCGTGTCAATCAAGACGCCTTACCCATCCATGCGGTTGACGTGTCGCTGCGCCAAATCACGCTTGAGCAACCAATCGATGAAAGAGTGCTCGCTGCACTGGGACGCCTTATCGACCAAAACCTGCGTGAACAAGCCGCGCCCTTCTATTCACCCAGCCAGAAGACAGATTTCCATCGCCCCGGATGGCATATCAACCCTCCCCAAGGGCTGCTGAATGACCCCAATGGTTTTATTTACTTTCAAGGTCACTATCACCTTTTTTATCAGTGGTATCCCTTTGCCTGTGAGCACAAAGATAAATTCTGGGTGCATTTAATCAGCCCTGATGGGGTGCAATGGCATACTGCGCCGCTCGGTCTCACCCCCAGTGATTGGTATGACAGCCATGGGGTATTTTCAGGCCACGCCATGGTGATGAACGACGCCCTCTGGCTTTATTACACTGGCAACACCCGTATTGGCCCCGAGCGTTTGCGCCAAACTACCCAATGTGTGGCACGCTCAACCGATGGTATTCACTTTGAGAAGCTCGGCCCAGTGATTGATGCCCCACCAGCAGGCGTGACCGAGCATATTCGCGATCCCAAAGTCATCCATGACGGCCAACACTATCGGATGCTGTTGGGCGCGCAACGTGAAGATAAAATAGGCCGCCTGGCGCAATACTCCTCCACCGATGGCCTTACGTGGCACTATGACGGACTAAGCGGTGATAGCTTAGGCGAGCATGGTTATATGTGGGAGTGCCCTGATCTTTTCCAGCTCAACGAGCAATGGGTTTGTATTCTCTGCCCACAAGGCAGTCCATCACCTACGCCCGATTATCACGTGCCACACCACAACGGTTACGCCAAAGCCACGCTAGAATCAGACGGCATCACGCTTAATGACTGGCAGGTGCTAGATCATGGTTTTGATTTTTACGCGCCACAGACGGCGCAGACCCCTGACAATATGCGAATACTCATTGCTTGGATGGGCCTGCCAGACGAAGTCGAACAACCCAGTCAAAGCGCGGGCTGGTTGCATCAGTTGACATGTCCTCGCGAGTTATATTGGGAAAATGGGCAACTTTATCAGCGCCCGGCTACCGCGCTACAAAGCTTAAGAGGCCCTCAGCAACTTTTGCTGATTAACCCCGAGTGCTGCTCAACCACGGTGGATTTAGGCACCAAGCAGTTTGAGCTCAACACCACGCTGCCCATTCCGACCAGCGGCCACTACACGCTATACTTTCACAGCCGCAGCGGCATGATGACCCCAGCCTCCTCCGGCAAACCATCCGGTTGTGCACTCACCATTGACGGTGACAGCCGCACCCTAACACTGGATAGAAGCGCAAGCCTCGCCAAAGAAGGCGATACCCGTCGCTGCATTCACTTGCCCGARCAGTTGGAGGAGTTACCGCTACAAGTTCTCGCCGATACCAGCTCATTGGAGTTCTTTATCGCCGGCGGCCAGTGGACGATGACCAGCCGTTACTTTAGCGCCGTGGATGCGACTTTTTTAGCGCTGACACGCGATCACAACGACACGCCTTTGCCAAAAGAGATGGATTGGTATGCGTTGAAAAACGCCAGTGTTAGGTGAGTAGGTGGAGATGCGAGAATAAAGGCAGGGCTCCCGCAAAGAAGCATTGCCCAGTGGCCCTGAAGAGGGGGTTACCTTTAACCGCTCACTGGCATTGCTTCCTTGGGTTTCACACATAGTTACACAACGGTGCGCTTTTGCGCTTTACATCGATCGCGGGTCGATGAACACTGCTTGGCAGAGTATAATGGCAACCGATATCACCTAGAGTTAGTCACACATTATGAGCAATACCACCGCGAAAAAGCCGAGTCCCCTGTTTGAAATCCTGTTCAACGTTTTCATCCCCTCGATCATCTTGATGAAGTTGAGCGGCGATGAATACCTAGGTACAGCCACGGCACTGGTCGTCGCTTTGGCTTTTCCTCTCGCTTACGGCGGGATGGATCTAGTCCGTAACCAGAAATTCAATTTTATTGCAGCACTGGGTTTTATCAGCGTGTTACTGACCGGTGGGATTGGCCTACTCGAGCTCGATACCCGTTGGTTAGCCTTAAAAGAGGCGCTGATCCCCGGCATTATTGGCTTGGCGGTGTTAGGGTCAACCTTTACCCGCTACCCACTGATGCAGAAGTTAATACTGAATGACACCGTGCTCAACCTCTCGTTGATCAATCAGCGGTTAAAAGAGAGCGGGCAATCCGACGCCTTTGAGCGTTGTTTGATGTGGTCTAACTATCTATTCGCCAGCACCTTTGCGTTTTCATCAGCGATGAATTACTTCCTGGCGACTTGGATTGTGACCAGCCCTGCGGGCACGCCCGCCTTTAATGAAGAGCTGGGTAAGATGACGCTATACAGTTATCCGATGATTGCTATCCCTAGCATGTTGATGATGTTCGGTATTTTCTATTACATTTGGCGTCAGGTACGCGCGATGACATCGCTAGAAACAGAGCAAATCTTCCACCTCAAATAACACCCCTGACACGCCTTACTTTGCCCCCGGCGCTGGGCGTTTCGGCTTCGCCTGGAACTGCTTAATGCTCTTTTTCGCATTCGTGCGTCGGTTGACTTTCTTGTCGCGAGGAGCGCGTTTACTTTCCCCTATCGATGGTTTGTCTGTCACCGGGAAACCGTCCAGCGCTTGCACGGGCAATGCTCTTTGCGTGAGATGACGAATGGCGTTCAGTGCGTCCATTTCGCCATGACACACCAAAGACATGGCCACACCTTGTTCACCAGCACGAGCAGTGCGCCCCACACGGTGAATATAGGTCTCGGCGTGCATGGGCAATTCAACATTAATCACCACCGGTAAGTGTTCAATGTGAATGCCACGCGCTAATAGATCGGTGGCGATCAACACGTTGATTTGGCCAGATTTGAATTGCGCCAGGGCTTGCTCTCGCTCGGTTTGAACTTTATTGCCATGCAGTGCACGGGCCGAGATGCCCGCTTTGTTGAGCTTTTTCGCCAAGCCATCGGCGTTTTCTTTCGCTCCCACAAACACCAACACTTGTGACCACGCGTTTTGCTTGATGCATTCAATCAAGGCTTTCGCTTTGCTGCCTTTGTTGACCAAGTAAAGTGTTTCTGTGACCTCTTGATGGGTGCTGTTTTCTTGATGCGCGGCGAGCTGTTTTGGCGCAACCATTAGCTGGTTGGCTTTTTGCTTGAGCGCATCGGAAAACGTCGCTGAAAACATCGCGGTTTGGCGTTTACGTGCAGTTTGCATCGCAATATTTTGCACATCCGGCCAAAAACCCATATCGAGCAAACGATCCGCTTCATCCAAAATAAGATAATGTACCGTGCTCAAATCCAAACCATTATTGGCTAAATCTACCAAGCGCCCTGTCGTCGCCACAAGAATGTTGGGATTGTCCGCCAGTGCTTGTTGTTGCGCCGCTTTATCAACACCGCCACACAAGCAAATGGCACTGAGATCTAAGGCGCTACCCACTTGGTTGATCGCGTCACTGACCTGCATCGCCAGCTCACGCGTCGGCACTAAAATCAGCGCTTGATGCTGAGGGTTTGCGTTTAACGCTTCCAGCAAAGGCAAACCGTACGCAAGCGTTTTTCCGCTGCCGGTATTTGCCAATGCCAAGACATCGTTACCCGCTAACAGCTCTGGGATCGTAAGCGGTTAATAAACCCCACATACCCATAAGACACGGACTTTGTCATAGTACCTTTTTAAGCGGAGGTACCATGAAACAAGCACAAAAACGCGCGCACTGGGCGGCGATTATTGAAC
>NZ_MUET01000023.1:0-40759 GCF_001995685.1 Salinivibrio sp. IB282
CATTGTGACCTTGATAAATAACTGTTATAAAAAGAATTTATTACATATCATGCATGTCTCTTTTACGCGATAGTATGCATGCCGCCGATCAGTTGTCGGCACCCAACACGCCATATTATTGGCTATTTTGCGGGTAGTGTATCAAGCGCTGTTTCGCTTTTCGTGCGCTATTATCCAAAGTGTTAGCCAAACCATGTTTTGTGAGACGGGTACAAAAAAAGCGGCCTGGGTGGCCGCTTGGGGTCTCGACGTGGTTTGTGCCTACCGCGCAAAGCGGGTGGCGTGAAAGGCGAGGTGTTCATCAATAAAGGTACTGATGAAAAAGTAGCTGTGGTCGTAGCCGGGTTGCATGCGCAAGGTCAGCGGGGAGTTGTGTTTCTCGGCCGCTTGTTTCAGGGCTTGCGGGTTAAGCTGCTCGGCCAAAAAGCCGTCTTTGTCGCCTTGGTCCACCAGCATCGGCATGGCGGTGGGGCCTTGGGCGAGTAACACGGTGGCATCGTAGGCTTGCCACGTTTGTTCGTCATCGCCTAAATAGGCGCTAAAGGCCTGTTTGCCCCACGGGCACTCGGTGGGATGACAAATCGGGCTAAACGCCGAAATACTGCTGTAGCGCGATGGGTTACGCAAACCAATCACTAGCGCGCCGTGGCCGCCCATGCTGTGTCCGGCAATCGCGCGCTGGTTGTTGACCGCAAAGTGCGATTCAATCAGCTCCGGCAGTTCGTGAGCAACGTAGTCGTACATCTGGTAGTGCGACTGCCACGGTGCTTGGGTGGCATTAACATAAAACCCCGCCCCTTGGCCGAGATCGTATTGATTGGCGTCGGCCACGTCCTCGCCGCGTGGGCTGGTGTCCGGTGCCACAATCGCCATGCCCAAGGTGGCGGCTTGTTTAAACGCGCCGGCCTTTTGCATAAAGTTTTCGTCGGTGCAGGTCAGGCCCGAGAGCCAATAAAGCACCGGCACAGGTTGTTCTTTCGCTTTCTCTGGCAGAAAGATCGCAAACGTCACTTTGCCGTTGATGGCGCTCGAGTCATGCTGCCAACGTTGGTGCCAACCGCCTGCGACTTTGTTTTCGCTTATTTTTTCTAGTTGCATGGTTATCTTACCGCCGCGTTGCCACGGCGGCCGTCCTGTTATTGGTCCATGTGGATCACGCTGCGAATGCTTTTTCCTTCGTGCATCAATTCAAAGGCACGGTTCACTTCATCAAGGCCCATGGTGTAGCTGATAAATTCTTGCAGGCCAAACTCACCATCGAGGTAACGCTCGACAATACCGGGCAGCTCTGAGCGGCCTTTTACGCCACCAAACGCCGATCCTTTCCAGACGCGCCCTGTCACCAGCTGAAACGGACGGGTCGAAATCTCTTGGCCTGCACCGGCAACACCAATGATCACTGACTCGCCCCAGCCTTTGTGGCAGCACTCGAGCGCTTGGCGCATCACATCGACATTACCGATGCATTCGAATGAGTAATCGACGCCGCCGTCGGTCATCTCGACAATCACTTGCTGGATAGGTTTGTCGTAGTCTTTCGGGTTAATCACATCAGTGGCACCCAACTGCTTGGCAAGGGTGAACTTGCTTTGATTGATATCAATGCCGATGATGCGACTTGCGCCGGCCATACGGGCACCGATGATCGCTGACAGGCCAATGCCCCCCAAACCGAAAATCGCCACCGTGTCGCCTTTTTCTACTTTGGCAGTGTTCATGACTGCACCCATGCCGGTGGTCACGCCACAGCCGAGCAAGCAAACTTCTTCTAGCGGTGCGGCTTTGCTCACTTTCGCCAGTGAGATCTCTGGCAATACCGTGTATTCCGAGAAAGTCGAGCAGCCCATGTAGTGGAAAATGGTCTCGCCGTTGATAGAAAAGCGTGAGGTGCCGTCAGGCATCAAGCCTTTGCCTTGGGTTTCACGCACTGCGCCACACAGGTTGGTTTTGCCAGATTGGCAGAATTTACACTCGCCACATTCGGCGGTGTAAAGCGGGATCACATGGTCGCCCACGTCCACGCTGGTCACGCCCTCGCSGACCATTTCAACAATCCCACCGCCTTCATGGCCGAGAATGGAAGGAAATACCCCTTCAGGGTCGTCGCCCGATAAGGTGAACGCATCGGTATGGCACACACCGGTAGCGACGATTCTGACCAACACCTCTCCCGGCTTAGGCAGTTCAACGTCAACCTCTTCCATTTTCAGTGGTTGACCGGGTCCCCAGGCAACCGCGGCTTTAGATTTGATATGTGTTTGTCCTGTCTGGATTGAGAGTGCCATTGGAGGTTCCTTTCTGTGCTTGTTAATTGCGTACTTGGCTATGCTAACCAAGTTAGTTTTAGTTATAATCCCGTAAATTTGAAAATTATTATTTCACTCACGTAATAATGTGTATGGGTGAATAATGACAGGATAGACAGTCATGGCGCCCCATTGGGAAGGACTTAACGAATTTTTATCCGTCGCCGAGCATGGCAGTTTTACCCAAGCGGCCAATAAACTCGATACCACTGTGGTGTCAGTCAGTCGCCGGGTGGCTGCGCTCGAGGCGTATTTAGGGGTGAAGCTGTTTCATCGTACTACCCGCAAAGTGTCACTCACCGACGAGGGGGAGCTCTATTATCAACGCTGCCGACCGCTGATCGCGGCGTTGGTGGATGCCGAACAAACCATTACCCAGGCGCAGTCGTTACCCGCGGGGCAAATTCGTGTCACCGCACCGGTTAACTTTGGTGAGCAATATATCGCCCCACTGCTCGCACCATTTATGGTGGCGTATCCACAAGTGGCGGTGGATTTGCATCTAACCAACCGGCGAGTGGATATGACAGATACCGGCACCGATGTAGCGATCCGGATTGGCCACTTGCCGGACTCAAGCCTGAAAGCTAAGCGACTGGGGTCGCGACAATTAACCATCTGCGCCAGTCCAGGCTACTTGGCCTTAAATGGCCGCCCCGAGTCGCCCAGTACGCTCAGTCATCACAGCTGCTTAGTGGGATCGAACGAGCATTGGCACTACCAAAGCGGCGGCAAGGTGCGCACGTTAACCGTGTCAGGCCGATTGCGCTGCAATTCAGGCGTGGCGCTGCTCAATGCCGCCAAGCACGGTTTAGGATTGGCGCAACTGCCACATTATTACGTGCAATCCGCGTTGGTAAGCGGCGAGTTGGAAGAAGTATTAACCGATTATCGGGTGGACGATGAGGGCATTTGGGCGCTGTATCCAAGTGGGCGTCAATTGCAACCCAAGATAGCCGCCTGGCTGGCATATCTTGCCGAGCACTTACCCGCCCAGCAGCTACGAACCGGTGTTTACTAACCTCTGCTTTTTTGATGATTACGCAAAAAAATCGCCAGCACAGGGCTGGCGATAAAGGTGACTGGGGTACACGCTGAATTAGTCGCGCGCCGCCCGCAATGTGTTCTCGGTGGGTTTAATTGCCGAGATTTTGAATGCGCCAACATGGTGGTCCAAGGTGCGTGCCAAACCGGCCAAGTCTTGGCTGCTGGCCTCAAGGCTGTGGCTATCATCCAGCCCGGCTTGCGCCGCTTGGTTAACCGTATCCATATTAACGTTGATTTCATTGGCCACGCTCGATTGCTCTTCGGTCGCCGTCGCCACATGGGTGTTCATATCCAAGATGGTGCTGACTTGCGTGGCAATGCTTTCCAGTGCGGTCAGTGCTTGCTCAGTAGCACGGTTGCCCTCGGTAGTCAGCGCTTTGCTGGTATCCATGGCATCAACGGCGTTTTTCGCTTCTTGCTGAAGCTGATCAATGGTTGATTGAATTTCTTCGGTCGATTGCGAGGTTTTAGTCGCCAGGCTGCGCACTTCATCAGCCACCACCGCAAAGCCACGTCCCGCTTCGCCCGCACGTGCCGCTTCAATGGCTGCGTTTAGGGCAAGCAAGTTCGTTTGCTCAGAGATCCCGCGAATCACATCCAGAATCGAGACAATCGACTGAGTTCGCTCGGCCAACGAGGTGATCACCGTTGACATGTTATCCATCTCAGTGTCGAGTTGGTTAATCGTCGCGGTTGCCTCGGTCAAGGTTTGCTTGCCGGCTTCGGTTTCGCTGTTCGCCGATGAGGCCGAGTCCGCCGCGCTAGACGCACTTTGCGAGATCTCATTAATGGTGGCGATCATTTCGTTCATTGAGGTGACCACCAGCAAGGCTTGCTCGCTTTGTGACTCACCGCGCTTTAATGACTGCGCTGCTTTATCGCGCAATGATCCCGCCGAGCGGCCAAGCTCTTCACCGGTTTCGACCACGTTAGCAATGATTTGGTCGATTTTATCCACAAAGGTGTTAAACGCCTCTGAAATGTGGGTAATTTCGTTATTGCCGGTCACGGGCAAACGCACGGTAAGGTCACCATCGCCTTTGGAGATATCTGCCAGCGCATGTTCTAAGCCTTTTAGCGGCGCGAATAAACGGCCGAGTAGCCACACCAGTACCAAGGTACAGCCGATAAAAATCAAGCCAATCGCGGTAAGCTGGGCGATGGCGATACCATTGGCGGCAGCATCGACTTCGGTGATCGGGATGCCGACATCAAACGCGCCCCAAAGACGACCATCGACATACACCGGCATCATGATGTCGTACACCCATACATCTTGCACATCGGCGTACCAGCGCGAATGCTGGGGTTGCCCCTGGCCGGCACCGGCGACGGTATAATTATCGCTGTACACCTTATCAATTTTCTGTCTATCGCTATGAGCAATGGCTTTGATATTTTTATCAATCATCACTGCGTAGCTGATGTCGTCTCGACCTTTAAGATCGGACACCATGTCTTGCAGATCAGCGGTAGGCGTGGAGGAGTTTTCTAAGATGTATTCCGCACGGTCGGCAAGTAGCTCAGCCTGTGCTTGCGAACGTTTAAGAATAATGTTGTCTATCTCGTCATGCGAGATAAAGGTAGTGGCCGTGATGCTTGCAATGGCGGCCACCGCAAACATGGCACAGACCACGATCAAAATGAGTTTTTTCACTACGCTGCCTTGTTAAATGATGGGGAAGGACTAAAGCCGTCACAACCGGCGCGTAATGTGCCGAAAAATTCAGTGTCGAACAGTATGAGAGACGGCTGACTTCCTCTCTGTACATAATTGTTAAACAGAATCATAGCGACAGGTCGGAGGAGAAACAAGCGATACCTCGCAAAAGTCAAATTAGGATGAGATGTTTACCGCAAAAATAATCACTATTAATTGACTAAAGCGAGGAAGGTATTCGGTCGTTCATACGCTTACGCGGCACCAAACCGGGTCGCGGAAAAGCAGTTAAGCAGCTTATGCACCATAAAACACAACATCAAGGTGAGCACAATCGCTACCAGGTTACTACTCACTCTGTATAAGGCATCATACATAAAGTCTTGGTTGGGGCTTAAGTATTGCCCGAATAAGATCCCAAGCGTAGCCATGGCACCAAACCCCACACCTGAGCCCCCGGCCTCTTTTAAGTGCGCTTTGGCAAACAGCATGGTGCCTATCCATAACAGCGGGATCACTAAAATCAGCACGTTAAACCAATCATATAAAATGACTTGGCAGCCAATGCCGTAAGCGACGCCGAGCACTGTGCCTATCGCCCGTTTTCGGGCATAGCTGAGCGAGCCATTCCAGTGCATCGGAAACAGCAACAACACAGTGGTGGCTTGCGCTGAAATCGAATCGCGCAAATCAAATAACTGAAAGATGAAAAACGAGACCGTCGCCAAGGTCGCGCCCATTAGCGCTTCGTGGCGCATCCGGTGCGATTGTTTTCCCCCTGCCGGTGCAGCTGGTGGCTGACGCGGCGTCACATCGGGAATTAACCAGGTCACTAAATACGCCACCGCGACCGATAACACATTGGCGCCCAGGTTACCAAAGATTAAGGTGTTAATGGGTAAATCGGGATAGCTGGCAAAGTGCAGCATAATGCTGAGGCTTAAAACACTGTTGGCCCCAAAGAGGAAAAAGCGCCCTTTGGACATACAGGCAAACTTATAGGTGAAGAGCAAGAACACCAGCGGTGTCATTAACCCAGGATGCGCGCCAAACAATCCCCCTAGCAGCCCGACCTCTATCCCACTGATCACCGCCGAGGCGAGCAATTGCCGTGCCGCGCGACCGTTAATCACTGGGACAAGCCCAAGCAACAACATCGGCGTGACAGTAAAAAACACTCCGAAGCTAAAACCGAAAAACTTACACACCGCAAAACCGAGCGTCGCACCTGTGGCAATGCGCGCGCACTGGCGCACATCGTTATCGCTTAAGGGGTGATGCCATAACCTCATCGTCAGCTCCCCCTTAGTAGATGTAGTGCAGCATACTCAAAAAGCCGACTTGCGCGCTGGCCAGCCACTGCGTCACCGCGCTTTCAGGCATTATCTGAACCGTGGCGCGTGCGCCTGTTGGCAAGGCGTGATCAGGCCATTCGTCGAGTTGAATGTGTAGACGCATTCGCTGTGCATCACGCACCCAGCGGTTGGAGTTTGAAGGCGACGCCAGTTGGCCATTGGCGTCGATTTGTCCGGCACTGACTCCGGCATCAACACTGCTCACGTGTCCCGCGTACAGTTTGCCCGGCTCGCTATCAAATGTGACATTCACTGCGGTACCCGTCTGTACATCGCGCACACTTTTTTCACGAAAATCGGCAATCACATCGGCGCGCTCAGACACCAAGGCCATCAGCGGTTTGCCCGCACTGGCATACGCCCCCACATCCAGCTGCAAGTTCGTCACCACCCCATCATGGCTGGCTTTAACGGTAGTGTAGGATTGATTCAATTGCGCTTTCTTTAACTTACTCAGCGCCACTTGTTCAGCGATATTGCTCGCACCATCGCCACCGCGTTGGATCTGGAGGGCACTCACACGCGCTTTCGCCGCTTCCCATTTGGCGCGAGCGGTATTAGCGGCGCTGATCGCATCATCACGCTGCTGCTGAGAGACGCCATTTTTGGCAAACAAGGCTTTTAAACGTTTGGCTTCACGCGCTTTTTGTGCCAAGACCGATGCCAACGCTGAGACATCTTGCCGCGCAGCCATTAGTGAGGCATCCAACTGGGCGTTCGTTTGTCTCGCTTGGGCCAGGGCGAGCTTGGCTTGGTCGACGGCGATACGATAAGGCGCACGCTCAATTTTAAATAGTACATCGCCTTTTTGAACGCGCTGGTTGTTTTCTACTGCCAAGGCGCTAACCGGCCCACTGACTTGCGGGGCCACTTTAGTCACGGTGCGTGTCACCATCGCATGGGGCGTTAGTGGCATCAGGTTATCTGCCGCCAAAAAGTAGCCAAAGATCAACACAAAACTGAGGGCGGCCACTTTTACCCAACGCGCAAATTTTTCATCTGGTGTCATTCGTCTTTCTTACCTCTATTACTTATTATTCTGTGCCGTGGTCATCTGCGGTGGTGGCGGTATAGTCCATCGCATTTTGATTAATAGTGACTAACACCCGCTCCAAGGCATCAAAATCTTCAGCCGCGATACCCGAGAGCAAATGCTTGCGCACCCGCAATACCCGCGCTTCGATGCGAGACATGAGTTCACTGCCACTGGCGGTGACATGCACGGTACGGGTGCGCTTATCCTCGGGCGAGCAGCGCCGTGTGATCAGCCCCTGCGCTTCCAAATGCTTCAAGGTGCGCATTAACGAACCCAGTTCAATTTCCAGCGCCAGTGCCAATTCACTTTGGCTGATGCCATCTCCCAATCGACGCAACATCCAAAGCGCACTCCAGCGCGGATAGCTCAGCCCCAGAGGTTCAAGCTCTGAATTCGCCACACGGCGCCATAATCGCGCCGTGCGCCCTAAGTGCTCAGCGATAGACATGTGTTCGGGATTGGGCGATGTCATCGAGTTTTCCTTCCATCGTGAAAATACTTAGCAGGCTAAGTAATACCAGGCTGGTACTATAAAATAGTTAGCAGGCTAAGTAAATAGAAAGGTGATGTGCATCACAAAAAAGTGACAGGCTGGCTGAGGGAAACGTGCTCGCTGCTCCCCGCCATCTCTGGTAATCTATCGTGCGTCATCTTTTTGTTTGTAAAGGAATTACCATGCACGATTTGTGGGATCGCCACCTCCGTTATCGCAGCCATCATGTTGATGTACCGCTGGATCATAGTGACATTGATAGCCCCTCAATCTCGATTTTCGCCCGCGAAGTGGTTGATACACGTAAAAATGAACAAGACTTACCCTGGCTGGTGTATTTCCAAGGTGGTCCTGGCATGGAGTCACCCCGCCCTAATGGTGCGAGCGGCTGGTTAAAACGGGCACTAGACGATTACCGCGTGTTGTTGCTCGACCAACGCGGCACGGGCTTAAGCTCGCCGGTGAATCACCAAACGCTTGCCCACCTCACAGCCGCCGAACAAGCGGACTACCTGAGCCATTTTCGTGCCGATAGCATCGTGAAAGACGCCGAGTGTTTACGTGAGGCGTTAGGCATCAAGCAATGGGCGATCCTGGGTCAAAGCTTTGGTGGGTTTTGTGCGCTTACCTATTTGTCGTACTTTCCGCAATCGCTGTCGCGCGCGTTCGTCACTGGCGGCATTCCACCGCTCGAGGGACACGCCGATGCGGTGTATCAAAAAACCTATCAGCGCGTGGAGGACAAAAACCAGCAGTTTTTCGCCCAATTCCCGGACGTACAAGCCCGCTGTCACGAGATTGCCCAGTATTTGCAAAACAATGCGGTGACACTGCCAAACGGTCAGCCGTTTACGGTGGAGCAGTTCCAAACCATTGGCCTGAACCTAGGTCGCGGTCATGCCGGGCTGCCGCTTTACTATTTATTGGAACGAGCCTTTATTGAGGTGAATGGTGAGCGTGTGCTGAGCTATCCATTCCTTGATGCGATGCAGGCAGAACAAGGGTATTTAACCAATCCGTTCTACGCTATTTTGCATGAATCGATTTACTGCCAGCAGCAGGCGTCGCAGTGGTCAGCCCATCGGGTACGCGATCAGTTCCCGCAGTTCCACTACCAGCCCGACCAACCTTTCCGCTTTACCGGTGAAATGGTCTATCCATGGATGTTTGACCAACTCGCCACGCTCAAACCACTCAAAGACGCCGCCATGCTACTGGCGGGAAAAACCGATTGGCCGGCGCTTTATGATCTCGAGGTGCTCAAGCGCAACACAGTGCCGCTCGCCTGTGCCACCTATGTGGATGATATGTTTGTCGAGTTCGATTATTCCCGTCAAACCTTGGCGAAAATTGCTAACAGCCAAGCGTGGATGACTAACGAGTACGAGCACAATGGCATTGGCGTCGATGGCGAGCGTATTTTGGATCGATTAATCGATATCGGCGATAACCTAGCTGCCCTTCATGGTTAATGACGTCTTACTTTAGCGATAATGACGGCCATGCCTCAACGACTCAGGCATGGCCACACCGCTATCTACTCTTCGATCAGGTCAGAGCAGAAATTTTCAGCGCAACAAACTGTGATCTAATTCAAATCAATTATTGGCGCTGATAAAGCTGATACGCTAGTTGTTAATACGGTGCACACCGGTTAAACGTATAAAAATGTTCGCTTACGACTGTCTCATTAATGTATCGCTTACTCCCGCGGGTTTTGTCTTTATCACTGGGCAATGAAGCATCTGTCAAGCGCTTGCATGTTCCGTTAATTGGCGTAGTATAAATGCGTTCTCTCAGGGAACAGGACGTTCCCAGCACGATGTTGGCGTAGGAAGTCGTGCCACCGTACATCGTCACTTTTCTTTTCACACTTTGCGTTCACACAGATGAAAATTGTAAGTAAAACAGGCAAGAAGAGAGCCATCTTTTACAAATCTAGTGTTTTCTTTGATAAATTATGGTCTCGCGACAAAACGCCCGTTTCTATCCTTTTACTCGCGGTAGTCATTGGCTTTTTAGGCGGCGTGGTAGTCACCCTATTCGAGCTCGCCATCCACTCACTGTCTCAGTCCAGAACCGAATGGTTAGACAGTAACATCAACTCGATGATTCCATTGGGTGTGCTCGCGTTTTTTATTAGCGCGGGGCTCGCCTTACTCGGCTATTGGCTTGTTCATCGTTTTGCCCCTGAAGCGGCAGGCTCGGGGATCCCAGAGGTTGAGGGCGCGATGGAAGGCATCCGTCCCTCACGATGGTGGCGAGTTATTCCAGTGAAGTTTTTTGGTGGTTTAGGCGCGTTAGGTTCGGGGATGATTCTCGGCCGCGAAGGCCCAAGCGTGCAAATTGGTGCCAATATTGGCCGAATGGTCACCGATACCTGCCGCATCAAAGACAGAAACAGCAATCAAACACTGCTGGCCTCCGGTGCTGCAGCGGGGCTGGCGGCGGCTTTTAATGCTCCACTGGCGGCTATCATGTTTGTGGTTGAGGAAATGCGACCACAATTTCGCTATACCTTAATTTCAATTAAAGCGGTGATCATTGCTGCGATTATGGCCGATATCGTCTTTCGCTATATCAATGGCCAAGAGGCGGTAATTGTATTACCACAATACGAAACGCCGCCACTTATTTCGCTGTGGTTCTTTCTCGTTCTGGGCTGCTGTTTTGGGGTATTTGGCGTACTGTTTAATTTTCTGATTATGCGCTTTCAGGATTTTTTCCAACGCTTTTATCAGAAAAGCCAAAAACGGATCTGGTTAGTGGGTGCCACGTTAGGCGGCTTTTTTGGCTTACTACTTATCTACGCCCCTGAGCTGACCCATGGTGGCATTAATTTAGTGCCAGATTTCGTCACCCTCAATTATTCAATCAGTGCCCTGCTGTTTATCTTTATGGCACGCACATTACTGACAGTGATTTGCTTTAGCTCGGGTGCGCCTGGGGGCATTTTTGCGCCCATGCTGGCGCTAGGAACCTTGTTGGGCACAGTGTATGGGTTAGTGGTTGCCAATATGTACCCAGAGATGGGGATAGAGCCGGGTATGTTTGCGATTGCGGGCATGGGCGCTCTGTTCGCCGCGACCGTGCGCGCGCCGATTACCGGTATTTTGTTGGTGATTGAAATGACCAACAACTATTATCTGATTTTGCCGTTAATCATCACCACCCTCGGTGCCACCTTGGTCGCACAGTTGCTTGGTGGACAACCAATTTATACGGAGCTATTGCGTCGTAAAGTACGCGAGCAGAAACTTCGGATAGAAAATGCATCTCAATGAGGGATGCCGTGTTTTTCGAGTAGAGCGGTTATTTCTCCGCTCTTTTTCATTTTGCGTATACTAGCGTTCAGTGGCTCAATAAGAGCTTGATGCCGCTGATGAATCGCCAAATAAATGGGAATGGATTCGACAGGACTGTCTGCCATGCGTACGGTCGTCAGTTGCTCTTTTTCGAGCATACTTGCGATGCCCACATAGCCGACCATCGCCTGTGCACGATTACTATTCACCATGTTTAACGCAGCCCGTTCAGTTCTTACGAGCACCATATCCCACTGATATCTATCCGCAATCATCAGCGCCAATTGATCACCAATCACCCCCACCACACGTTGATAATCTTCAGGATTAAGCACATACGTGTGCCCAAACAAATAATAGTCAACGGAGAACAGTGATTCAGTGGGATAAAGCACCTGAGGCGTGTCTTGGTAGACCAACCGCGTGCGTCCAAAATCAATATCAATGATCCCTTTAGCCAGTGCATTCTCTGCCCGTGCTAACGGCATTTCTATCCAAGCGAGTTCGATTTGTGGGTCAACCGAGTCAAAAACCCGCTCGACGATCGCTTTGGTCGCGGATGACATTGCACCCGTATGATCGCGATATGCAACAGTGAGTGTGTTTGCCAGTCCACTCAACGGCAACCAGCAAACCATTAATATCCACCATCTCGTCACAGTGCCACCTCAAATCGTTTTCGCACTCTTAGAGATTAGAAGACAGGAGAAGCGTCGTCCATGCGCAGCACGTGATGCTGTCACTCTTTGCTTTTATCATGCATATCGATTGAATCAACCTGCTCTTTAATAACGTTAGCAACATTGATAGCGCGCTGGGGCAGCTGGCGTCCGGCAAAAGCGCAGAGATATAAAGTTTCACTGACCGGTATTGGTAAATAGTGAGCTTTGATGGCCGCTTGTTGAGCAAAAGCGGCGACGGCATTGGCGGGTAACACGGTAAAGCCGAGTCCGCGTGCAACGGGTAGTAAGATAAGACCAATTTGATTAGAAAAGCCAGATTGCTTGATGGGGCGCAACTGCGCCGTTTGGTATTGCTCGAAGTTCGCTCCAAGTAATAACTCGGCGTGATGCCTCGCATCTGGATGATCAATGAATCCTAGCTGGCAGAGTGTTTCCCAAGTCGGGGATTTAACATGGCGCGGTGTCACCAGCAACAAAGGCTCTTCCCCGATGGGTTCAGACTGAATATTTGGATTAACGGGACATGCGGTTGTCAGGCCAATATCAATGGTGTTGTTCAAGATGGCATTATGAATATCGCCATTTGGCGCAAAGCGATAGTTAATCGTAAGTGTCGGATACGTCACCTGGAGATCGAGCAAATGAGGATATAAACGGAGACCAACACTTCCCGGCGACATGATGCGCACCTCGCCTTCATAGCCGGGATCGTGACTGATGGTTACAGCAAGATTATCCAACGTTTGTAGCACGTCCTTCCCTTGACGGTAGAGTTGTTGGCCTGCTTCTGTCAGCACCACGCCTTTCTTTCCTCGAATGACCAATGTTGTAGATAACAAGTCCTCGAGCTTTCGCACGTGTTGGCTTACGCCTGATTGGGTCATAAAGCATTTGTCAGCGGCCTTGGTAAAACTGCCAACATCTACCAGCGTGCAAAAGGTTTTCAGCCAAACAGGGTTAACCATAACAAAGTGTCATCATAATCATTGAAATCCATAATTTAACATTATGGTTTTGATGCCTCATGCTTGCAAACACTGACAACGTAATCTTATGAGGAGCTATGCATGACAACCCCTTATCCACGTACATTTTCACACATTGGTATTTCCGTCCCTGACTTAGACAAAGCCGTTGAGTTTTACACGCAGGTGCTTGGTTGGTATCTCATCATGGCACCTACTGAGATTGTTGAAGACGATAGTGCAATTGGAGAGATGTGTACCGATGTGTTTGGTCAAGGTTGGGAACGCTTCCGCATTGCCCACTTATCGACAGGCGACCGCGTGGGTGTCGAGCTATTTGAATTCAAAGATCAGCAAAACCCTGACAACAATTTTGAGTATTGGAAAACGGGCGTCTTTCACTTCTGCGTGCAAGACCCAAATGTTGAAGCATTGGCTGAACGTATTGTTGAAGCTGGCGGTAAGAAACGCATGGAGAAACCACGCTATTACTATCCTGGAGAGAAGCCCTATCGCATGATCTATATGGAAGACCCATTTGGCAATATCTTGGAGATCTACAGCCACAGTTACGAGCTTATCTACAGCGCAGGAGCGTATTAACTCTCTTGTCTGTAATGGCTACCTTGGCATTTTAACTCACCAGGCTCAACGCGATTGAGCTTGGTTTCTACCTCACACGACACCGACCTTATTCGTAATAAAAATACAAGTGTGATCGTTATCACTTTATGAATCATTATTGACCAGACTGGTAGTGTGATATTTATCACTCTAGTTTTTTATTTCACTATTCTAAAAAAATAAAGAGTGATCTACATCACTATATATTTTATAAATCAAAAATCAAAAATGTGATATAAATCGCTATAGATTTTATTGACAATTTTGATCATTACGTTTTGTGCTAAATTTACATGTTATTTCTGTGACAGGTGTTGGACTAACATATAGTTGCGAAGTGAATAATGAGAGTTGAGTCAATAAATCCCCGTTATCAGTTCTCTCGAAAAAATATGTGGTAAATTGACTGGGTACTTACTAGCCAGACGGTTTTGGCGAACCGTTCTACCACACACGTTCAATGAGAACATCAAACGGGGTATTGTTATGATATCATCTGATACCAAGATCAAGATACAGAATTTTGGTCGCTTCCTCTCGAATATGGTGATGCCCAATATCGGCGCATTCATCGCGTGGGGGATTATTACTGCACTATTCATTCCGACCGGTTGGGTCSCCAATGAGACATTGGCGGCCATGGTCGGTCCCATGATTACCTACCTACTACCACTGCTGATCGGCTACACCGGCGGTAAACTTGTTGGCGGCGAACGCGGTGCAGTTGTCGGTGCGATTACCACCATGGGGGTGATTGTCGGGACTGACATTCCCATGTTTATGGGCGCGATGATGGTTGGTCCATTCGGCGGCTGGGCGATCAAAAAATTCGATGCTTATGTCGATGGCAAAGTGAGAAGCGGGTTTGAGATGTTAGTAAATAACTTCTCCGCCGGCATTATCGGTATGCTTTGCTCGATTATCGCATTCTTCCTTATCGGCCCGTTTGTTAAGCTCTTATCCAGTGGCCTCGCGGCAGGTGTGGAGTTTTTGGTCTCAGCACACCTGTTACCACTGACCTCTATCTTTGTTGAGCCCGCTAAGATTCTTTTCCTCAACAATGCGATCAACCACGGTATTTTCTCACCACTTGGGATCCAGCAAGCCTCAGAGGCTGGCCAGTCTATTTTCTTCCTCATTGAGGCAAACCCAGGTCCTGGTTTAGGCATCTTGCTTGCCTACATGGTGTTTGGAAAAGGCACCGCACGTCAAACCGCGGGCGGTGCATCCATTATTCACTTCTTCGGTGGTATTCACGAAATCTACTTCCCTTACATTCTGATGAATCCACGCCTTATTCTTGCCGCGATTGCGGGTGGTATGACAGGTGTATTCGTTCTCACTGTGTTTGATGCAGGTATTGTGTCGCCCGCCTCTCCTGGCTCTATTTTTGCTGTGCTGTTAATGACGCAAAAAGGCTCGATTGTCGGCGTCTTGGCGTCAATTATTGCCGCAGCCAGCGTGTCATTTGTGGTCGCCGCTTTACTGATGAAAACACAGAAAAGCACAGAGGGTGAAGGTGACGAGGCCTCACTTGATGAGGCAACCGCCAAAATGAAAAACATGAAATCAGGCGCTAAAGCAAGCACCTCCGCCCCCTCTTCTGCGCCTAAAGCCACAGTTAACTTTGCTGACGTAAAGCATATTTTAGTTGCCTGTGATGCTGGCATGGGCTCTAGTGCCATGGGTGCCAGCTTGCTGCGTAAAAAGGTGCAAAATGCAGGCTTAGATATTGGTGTCACGAATATTGCGGTCAATAGCCTGCCTGAGGATGCGCAGATTGTGATCACGCATAAAGATCTGACCGAGCGTGCACGCACTCACGCGCCAACCGCACACCATATTTCACTCAATAACTTTTTAGACGGCGATGTTTACGGCCAGTTGGTTACCCAAATTCTCGCCGCACAGTATCCCGCCGCCAACGATCCACAAGTGCTTCAAGTTCCGACGACGGCGGCAAATGACGACAGTTTTGAGCCAACCCCGGCACCTGCTTTTCAACTTCAGCGTAAAAACATTCATCTTGGCTTAACGGCCACAAACAAGGATGAAGCGATTCGATTTGCCGGTGAGCAACTTGTCAAACTTGGCTACGTAGCGCCTAATTATGTCGACGCGATGTTTGAGCGCGAGGCATTAACCCCCACTTACCTCGGGGAGTCGATCGCCGTTCCTCATGGCACCGTTAAAGCAAAAGACGGTGTCAAGCAAACCGGCATTGTGGTGTGTCAGTATCCATCGGGTGTGCAGTTCACCGACGACAAAGAGGATATCGCTAAGTTGGTGATTGGCATTGCCGCCAAAAACGATGAACATATTCAAGTAATTACCGCCATTACTAATGCGTTAGATGAGCCTGATGCAATAGATATTCTCACCAGTACTGACAGTATTGACGAGATCCTCAATCTATTGAGTGATGACAGCGTCACCTTTATGACGTCATCCCATTAATCAACCCAATAAGCAGGCCACCTCGGTGGCCTCTCATCACCACCGTTTTTAGTTTGAGGTAAATATTATGAAAAATGCTGTTCATTTTGGTGCCGGCAATATCGGCCGCGGCTTTATCGGAAAATTGCTCGCAGATGCCAATGTCGAGGTCACCTTTGCCGATGTCGATGCGCCCCTCATTGACCAACTCAGTCACAAACAAAGCTACAACGTCAAAGTGGTAGGTAACGACTGCCATATCGACACGGTTTCTCATATCACGGCAGTCAATTCGGCAAGTGATGATGTTATCGAAAAAATCGTAAAAACGGATTTAGTGACCACGGCTGTTGGCCCTAATGTGCTTGATATTATTGCCAAGACCATCGCCACCGGCATTGAAAAACGTTTCGCATCCGGCAATGAGGCCCCACTAAACATTATTGCCTGCGAAAACATGATCCGTGGTACGTCGCATCTCAAAGGCGAAGTCTATAAGCACCTTGACCCCGCATTCCATGAGAAAGCAGACGCACTGATTGGTTTCGTCGATTCCGCAGTTGATCGCATTGTGCCGCCGGCGGAAGCGGCGAACGATGCTCCCTTAGAGGTCACGGTAGAAAGCTTCAGCGAGTGGATTGTGGATGAACAACAGTTCAAAGGCGAAATCCCAGATATTGCAGGGATGGAGAAGACACAAAACCTCATGGCCTTCGTCGAGCGTAAGCTTTTCACCTTAAACACGGGCCATTGCATCACGGCGTATTTGGGTTGCTTGAGCGGCCACCGCACCATTCGTGAAGCCATTACCGATCCGAAAATCCGTGATTTGGTGAAAACAGCGATGCAAGAAAGCGGCGAAGTGCTTATCCAACGCTACGGATTTGACCGCGCCGCTCACCAAGCGTACATCGAGAAAATTTTGGGGCGTTTCTCAAACCCCTATTTGGTTGATGAGGTCGATCGTGTTGGTCGCCAGCCTATCCGAAAACTAAGTCAGAACGATAGGCTTATCAAGCCATTACTGGGTACAATAGAGTACGGCACAGATAACCGAGCCCTATTAAAAGGGATTGCCGCAGCATTGAAATACACCAATCACACCGATCCACAAGCTGAAGAGCTTCAAGCTTCATTGGCTGAGGTGGGCGTAAGAAAGACGCTGGCGACATACTCCGGCTTGGCAGAGGAAAGCCCTGAAGTTGAGGCAATTAACACCCTGTACCAGCAATTGTAAACCGCGCATTTTACAGGGGGAGTTTAGCTCCCCCGTTATAACAATAAGCAGTATTGAGTCTATGGCAGAAAATTTCGACGAAACAGACATCATTGAACGATTAAACCAAGCGCCAACCGTGCGTGGCTTTTTTGTTGCCGCGGTGGATACGTTTGAGACAGCTATTGATGGCTTAATCAAACGGGTTTTTCGCAAAGATAACTTTGCGGTGGAATCAGTGGTGGGGCCTTTACTGCACGACACTGGGCCGCTGGGGGATCTTTCTGTGCGATTGAAACTCTTGTTTGGWCTAGGCGTGTTATCAGATGACGCTTATCACGATATTGAACAAATCATTAAACTTAAAAACCAACTGAGTAACGATGCCGACGATTACCAATTTACCGATCCTAAGGTGCTCGATGCCGTCAAAAAGCTGCGCAAAGCGAATACGATGGGCATACTTTCGCTCGATATTGGCCCGCCGGAAGATGACGTAGATATCGAATTCTATCAGCTACAACTGCAGCGCCAACAGCAGGTGATCCGCTCAGGGTTGTCACTCGCCATCGTGGAAATCTGCAATGAATTAAGCAAAGAAAGCCCTTTTTAATGTGCCAACGTTCACCATCACTAATGAAGCAAATAGCCTGAAAGGGTTAACCACACCCCTAGCGCGAACGCGCCACCGAGAATCAGGGCTTCCAATAAATAAGCCTTAATCACACTATATAATTTCATACCTAACCAATCTTTTTTATCTTTCGGGTATCAAATCAAAAAACGATGCACTTTGTCCATCATTATATACAAAAAGCGCTATATCGGATCATATAAGGCTTGATAGAGATTGATTTTTAGGCATAAAAAAAGCGAGCCACGAAGCTCGCTTCATAAACAGAGGAAGAGGCGACAATCAGGCCATTGCCATGGCTTGTTGTGCAATCACCAGCTCTTCGTTGGTTGGGATCACCAGTGCTAGCGGTGACGCTTGGGTGGTGATTTGTCCTGCGGCACCAAAACGCGCGGCGGCGTTAGCCTCGGCATCGGCTTGATAGCCGAAAATCGCGAGTTCTTTTAGGATCATTTCCCGCACTGGCAGTGAGTTCTCGCCAATTCCGCCTGTGAAAACAATCGCATCCAAGCGAGATAAAGGCACCATGTAACTTGCGATGTATTTCGCAACGCGATAAGCAAACATTTCTAGCGCGAGTTGTGCGCCTTTGTGACCCTGCTCTGCCGCGTCGACCAAGCCTCGGCAATCGTTCGTTAATTCCGACACGCCGAGCAAACCGGCTTTATCGATCAGTTCATGATGGATTTCATCGGTACTCAGCCCTTTTTTGGAGAGAAACTCAAGAATAGATGGGTCGATATCGCCGCAGCGTGTGCCCATCATTAAGCCCGCCAATGGCGTAAAGCCCATGCTGGTATCGACACTTTGACCGTCTTTGACCGCACACAAAGAGGCTCCGTTGCCAAGGTGCACGGTGATTACGTTGGTTTGCTCAGGCGCTTGATTGAGCCATTTTGCCGCTTCACGACTCACGAAGTAGTGGCTGGTGCCGTGGAAGCCGTAGCGGCGAATACCATAATCGTTATAAAGCTGACGCGAGATCGCGTAATGATACGCTTTTTCCGGCATGGTTTGATGGAATGCGGTGTCGAAAACCGCCACTTGCGGCAAGCTTGGGAAGGCTTGGCGTGCCGCTTTAATGCCCACCACATGCGCGGGGTTATGCAAGGGCGCTAAGGCTTTTAGCGCATCAATTTGCCCCAAAACGGCATCGTCAATCAAGGTGGCCTGGCTGAAGGTTTCACCGCCATGTACCACGCGATGACCAACGGCCTGCAGCTTATCACTTAATTGGTTGTTTTCGATAAGGCCCACAATGATATCCATGGCCTCTTGATGGTGGTTGCTTCCTGCATTTAAGGTTTTCTCAGTTTTTTCGCCGTCGACTTTCCAGCTCATCCGCGCGTCATCGCGCCCAAAGCATTCTCCAGCGCCGGAAATCACCGCATCGCCAGTTTGCGCATCCATCAGGGCAAACTTTAACGACGAGCTACCTGAATTAATAACGAGTACCAGTGCATCACTCATAGGGTTACCTTATTGGCAGAATTAGGATAACGGCTCACTGCCGTCACCCCATTATTAAAATATTTTTGAACAATTCAACTGTCGTTATAGTGATAGCATACTTGCGCAACAATTTACTGCGTAAGATCAAGCTAAGTGCGCACGGACTAGACAAAAACAAAAACCGATAAATAGCTCACAGCGGCTACAGCTAACACTAATGACAAAAAAGCAAACAGTTTGGCGCGTCTCCGGTGGATCCAAGTCCCCACGCCCGTGTGTAGGCTGCGATGCGGGCGTATCATCCCTAGGCAGCGAGCATATTTATTGGCTAGACGCTGGTGGCCTTGCGCGTTTAACCGTTCAAGAAGCTGATGGACATGCGTCACCGAGCAGTGACCCAGCACGGCCATACACTCCTCGTGGGGCATGACTGTGAGCAGTTCAACTTGCTTGTTGAGATCATATTGTAAAAAGGCATTGCGAGCGGCCACAATCTCTGATGTTGAGAATGCAGTCGGTTCAGTAAAGGTGTTGTTCATTACCGTCATGGCGAATCTCCCGATTGGCAGTAGGTAACGACCATCAACAACATCGTGCCCATTTGGACAGCGTGATGTCTAACAGCGAGAGGAGAAAAACAAAGCAGGCAGGGCCAACTATCGACGACAGTTGGTAACGATGAAATGCAGCAATACCAACAGTCGCTATTTTTCTCCGTTAAGACTCGGAGGATGGTCGGTATTGTTCATGGTTGTCTCCAAATACATGTTTTGCTGATAAAGCGTGACAATGATAACAAGAAACGCAGGGGCTGTCTGTCAACAGACGGTCATCTCTCGCACCATAACCCAGGTTAAAAGGCGATGACATTAGGATTTCGCGTCAGCTCGCTGACGGCACAGCAACACACTGGCCCCTAACAGTTGCGAAAAGGCGACCGTTAAATCGGTTTGCATCTGCTGTTCACACTCTTGCTGCAGCGTTTTTAAACACCTGAATGCGGCGCCATTATCGGCTTTGCCGCTAATTAACACATAAAAGCAAAGCTTTAGCGTCGCCTTAAACTCGCCCTCGGCATGCATCGCTTGCATCCAGCTTTTCATAAATGCATTGATGGTGCCAGTCGTATCGAGGGGCGTACGCAGGCTCTCCACCAAAAAAGGCTCTAACGCGACCATAAAATCTTGCTTGCGAGGAAAGTGATGGCTAATCCCGGTGCGCGATACGCCTGTCGCTTCACTGAGCGTGGTATAAGACATTCCCTCATAACCGAGCGCCAACAGCTGTCGCTTCGCCTCTGCCAAGATCGTCTCAATGGTTTGTTGTGTTTGGGCTTTACTGCGTTTTGGCATGCGTAATCTGTTCTCCCCGTCAATCGCCGTCATTGGCGCTGTGATGACACGCGCGCCAGTCGGCTCGCGGCCAGGCTAACTCACGAAAAAGTCCCGCCCCTTTTAAAATAGTACAGACTCACCCACTCAGCCTGACACTAACCCTTTACCAAGACGCTGAAGCGGATCAAACTTCCAAAAACCTTATTGAGAAGAATATGAAAAAACTGAAAAATCCGTGACAAATCACTGCAAATAGTGCCATCAGTCATAATTTGAACACGTGTTTAAATGATTATCTTGCTTCTCGCCGCCCCCGATCACTAAATTAACATTATTATAACGTTTAAACGTATTCTTAGGTTGCGACAATGAGGAAGTCCAATGTCACATATCAAACCGAACGACCAGATCCTACGGTGGGCCGATGAACGTCCAAGTCATGTTTTTCTGCGCCAGATTCACGGCCGCCGCTTTCATGACTACACCTTTGCGGACGTGGCCGACCAAGCATTGCGCATGGTCACCGCASTACGGGACATGGGGCTGAAACCCGGTGATAAGGTCGCGCTCATCTCCAAAAACTGTGCTGAATGGTTTATTGCCGATTTAGCGATGATGATGGGCAGCTATATAAGCGTCCCGATATTTCCAACAGCCGGGACAGACACCATTGACCATGTGGTAACCCACAGTGAATCGAAAGCCATGTTTGTGGGCAAGCTTGATGACAGTAAAGCCTTGAGCGCCTCACTGGAAAACATGCCAGGCTTAAAGACCATCGCCTTTCCTTACCCCACCATTAGCTGCCATTACGAATGGCATGACTTGATCGCCAACCATGAAGCATCAGATGAGCGCCCTGTGCACCAAGACAGCGATGTAATGTCTTTAGTGTATACCTCGGGCACATCAGGCTTACCTAAAGGGGCAATTTTAAGTTATGGCGGCTACTGTTGGTCCGCTCAGCGATTAATTGATCATATTGGCATTGAACCTGATGATCGCTTGTTCTCTTATCTACCACTCGCGCATATTACTGAGCGGGTTTACATCATGGGCTCAGCGATTATGGGCGGGATCCCTACCGCGTTCCCTGAGTCACTCGATACCTTTATCGAAGATGTCAAAATGCATCGCCCCACCTTGTTCATTTCGGTCCCTCGGCTTTGGACACTATTCCAGCAACGCATTCAAGAAAAACTGCCAGACGGAAAACTTAACCTTCTCTTGCGCATTCCCTTGGTCAATAACCTGATCAAAAGCAAAATCGCAAAAAACCTTGGATTGGATCAGGCACGCGTGTTGGGATGCGGCTCAGCGCCTGTCGCGCCCGCATTACTGCAATGGTATGAAAAGCTCGGGTTACACATTACCGAGGCGTGGGGCATGACAGAAAGCTATGCCTACAGTACCCTCAACTATCCATTTAGAGCCGATAAAATTGGCACCGTGGGTAATGCAGGGCCTGGCGTGGAGATCAAAATTGCCGATGATCAGGAAATCCTAGTAAAAAGCGAAGGCTTATTCAGTGGTTACTACAAAAACGAAGAAGCCAGCGCAGAAACCTTGGCCGATGGCTGGTTGCACACGGGAGATTTAGGTGAACTGGATAGCGAGGGGTATCTGAGTATTTCTGGCCGCAAAAACGACACCTTTAAAACTGCCAAAGGTAAATTTGTCGCGCCCGTGCCGATTGAAAAGCGTTTGTTCGAGCTCTCTAATGCCGAGATGCTCTGTGTGATCGGTTCAGGCATGCCTGCCCCTATTCTACTCGCGCTGCCACATCACTTTCCCAACTTTGACCGCGCGCGTTATGAGCGTCGCGTGAAGAAGGTGATTGATACCATCAACGGGGAGCTGGAGTCTCACCAGCAAATCAAAGGCGTATTGATGATTAAAGAGCCGTGGAGCATTGAGAACGGCAAACTCACGCCGACGCTGAAAATTCGCCGTCACAAGCTAGAGCAAGAGTATCATGATGTCGGTACTCACTGGCCGAAGGGTACCTTAGTGCAATGGGAAGAAGATTTGCGCTGATCCTTTAACCCAATCAAATGATAATGCTCACCCACTATTGCACGTGTTGGCATAAACACGAATAGTGGGTGGTGTCTTTATCAGTATCTGTATTGCTGCCATCACTACAGCGTGCTACAAACACTGCAAAACCTGACCTGCCTCAATGTGCCACAACCCAGACTTTGCTAAAGATCATGTTATCGACTTACAGCAGGCCACCAGCACGTTTTTCACGCCTGCTGCTTTTAACGTAGGGAAATACCATGAAAGAGAATCAAACCGATACCTGTGATGCATGTGGTGTTAGCGCTGAAATAGGTTACATTATTTCTGAGGGCGACGAAGTGGCAGACGTCACCATTCAAGGCGAGAGCAAAGACGCGGTGCAAGCGCGCTTCGAGCAATACCTCGCCCTCGCAGAGAGCATTAATCCTGCCGTTAAGCATGACTTTGATCCGCAACAGTTTGATGGCAATGGCGCGCACATTAAATTGCAGTTTGAATGCAGTGCCGAAAAGCTGATCTTTGAATTGCGCAGTCGTGGGCTGAATAACGCGTAAGTATTACGCGAAAACCACAAGCATGTCAGCGGTTAAAGCAACAGGGTGCTTTCTCACACCCTGTTGCTTGCTGACAGCCATTTATAAGCGCAAGCTTTGCCAAGCTTCACACATCTCACGGAAAGTGGTTGCATCTCCTTCGGGCCGATCTGGGTGCCACTTGAGCGCCATTTTGCGCCACTGACGCCGAATTTCATGCTCACTAGCATTCTCATCCAAACCCAACACTTTTAACGCCTTATTGCGCTCCAACATCGCCTCGCCCGACGCCTCATTGCCGATATGACGCTGGTAGTGCTTCCAAAACGAAGACAACAGTTCTTTAACGTCATCTTGGCTGGCGTCATAGTTATTCCAGTCCATGTAGTAATCACGCAACGGATCCTGGTAATCAATTTCTTTGGCCACAAAGCCACTGTTGCCAACCCGCCATTGTAGCTGGATATCCATTGACTCAACCTGCAACCACTGCTGCGGCAACAACATTTCTTGTAGTTGATACAAGGCATTCATGATCAGGAAGTTGCGTTTAAATAAATCAAGGTGGGGGTCAGCATCAAGCTGGGCCATCATGGTGTCTTTTTGCAGCTCACCTAATAGATGGTGCACTTTCCAACTTTGTCGCGTTGATTCTAGAATACTGAGTATTGGCCAAATCAGGGGGTTGTCTATTTCATCCCGTTTTTCAGCAAGCATGACGTTCATCCTCTGTCACTGGCCAGCTACCTTGAACCGGCATCTCGTGGGGTTGGTTGTAAAGCCACC
Organism: Salinivibrio sp. IB282; assembly: GCF_001995685.1. NCBI lineage: Bacteria > Pseudomonadati > Pseudomonadota > Gammaproteobacteria > Vibrionales > Vibrionaceae > Salinivibrio > Salinivibrio sp. IB282. The sequence continues at coordinate 23,891 of NZ_MUET01000023.1, forward strand.
TTATTAAGGTATAAACCAATTCTGGCTATTTTGTAGCAAATATTGGTAAGTCCCTTTTCGCGGCACGCATTTTTAAGCGTGCTTTCCGCCATCATAATGACACTTCCAACATTGCCGGTTAAATATTAAGCATATCCGGTGCCAACTTATGACGAAAAAGAGACCGTTTTGGCCTATTTAAGCCCAGTCTGATCGGTTTATATAGAATGCTCACGACTAGGCCTGTACCTTAAACCGTGCAAACCCCATAATTTTTGTCATCTCATTCGCATTCTGCCCAGAACTCCATTAATCTCTCTACAAGGACAGACTAAATAACCACTTTTCTATGACAGCATCTTCAACACAATGTGAGGCCTGCAGGGATGCGCAGCCACTCGCATTCGATTTCACCATGGCATTCCAACCCATTATTCGGCTTTCCACGCATTCCATTTATGCTTACGAGGCGCTTGCCCGGGGCAAGGACGGTAGCGGCGCGGGCAGCGTGTTTAAGCATGTTAACGCAGAGAATCAGTATCAATTTGATCAAACCTGTCGGATCAAGGCAGTCAAACTCGCGGCCGAACTATCTATCCCTTGTTATCTCAGCATTAACTTTATGCCCAATGCCGTGTACGAGCCAGAGCGCTGTATCCGCACCACGCTGAAAGCCGCGAATGACTATAATTTCCCACTCGAACGGATTCTGTTTGAGTTCACCGAAGGGGAAGAAATCCTTGATTACAGTCATATTCAGCGCATTATTCGTTATTACCGCTCACAAGGCTTTTTAACTGCAATTGACGATTTCGGTGCCGGTTACTCCGGCCTTACCGCGCTTGCCAGCATTAACACCCATATGATTAAACTGGATATGACGCTTGTACGAGATATTRACACTGACGTCACCAAGCAAACCATTGTGCGCCACAGTGTCGCCATGTGCCACGAGCTAAGTCGTCAAATTATTGCYGAAGGTGTTGAAACAGAAGCCGAGCTTCAATGCCTGATTGATTTAGGCGTCGACTTCTTTCAAGGCTATTACATTGCCAAACCCGGGTTCGAGAGCTTACCGCCTATCAATCAAGTACCTGGGCTCGAAGCCTTCCACTGTCAATAAGCTGACGGCTCAGCGAGTCTTGGCACTCGCTGTTTTAACTGCCTCACAAACACAATTGATAATCTTTCTCATAAACCATTTTTCGAGGTACACTGTTACGCAATGACGGCGTTGAAAAGGTATTAAGAATGAATGGTGAATCACTGAACGCACGTGGCCTCTCCCGGCGTCAATTTTTACGAACGACCGCAGCGGTGGCAGCCCTTTCCACTTTGCCTGCTTGCTCCTTAGTCTCTGCCTCTCGGCAAAACGGGCAGTGGGAATACCATTTAAGCGCTGAGCCCAGTCAGGCTGAGTTGGTTCCTGAGCATCAGACCGATGTACTGGCCTTCAATGGCGAGACGCCAGCCCCCACTATACGCTGCCGCCAAGGTGAGCCAGTGACCATTCACTTCACCAATAACCTCAATGAACCCACCACCATTCACTGGCATGGGCTACGCATTCCCATTGAAATGGACGGTGTTCCTTTCTTATCCCAAGCGCCTATTCAGCCCGGTGAAACCTTTACCTATCGTTTTACCCCACCGGATGCCGGCACCTTTTGGTACCACCCGCATATGAACTCAGTGGTGCAGTTGGGTAAAGGGCTGGTCGGTGCGATTGTGGTCGAGGAAGCCACGCCGGTTGTGTTTGATGAAGAGCACACACTGACACTCAAACACTGGCACCTAGATCGTCAAGGTAACTGGAAAGATCTCTCTATCCCTCGCTATAGCGCGCGTATGGGCACCCCTGGCGAGTGGGGCACCGTGAATGGTATCCACCATCCTGAATACACACTGCAAGAAAAGGCAACCACACGATTGCGTTTAGCCAACGTGGACAATACACTCACCTATCCCATTCAAGTGCGCGGCGCAGAAGCCTGGATAATCGCCATCGATGGTAACCCGATTGTCACACCACGCCGCTTAGAAGCGCACAAGATAGCCCCAGGGATGCGGCTAGATATTGGTCTGATAGCACCCAATGCTGGTGAAAAAGTTGAAATAATGCACATGAAAGGTGACTTTCCTTTCTTGCTGGCAAGCTTTACCGCCACACCGTCAACGTTAACAGAGAAGCCCTTACCCACTCTGCCGCTCAATCCCGTTGCAAAACCAGATTTAGAGAATGCTGAAACCCGTCATTTTGTGTTTGAGTGGGCTGGCGCCATCACGCCTGCTGATAAGCAAGGGAAGGGAAAACACGAGTTTTGGTTGATGAATAAACGCGCCTGGGAAGGAATGAGTAAAGGTAATATTCCTGAGCCGATCGCCAAACTGGAACGCGGAAAGACCTATATCTTCGATTTAAAAAATGTCACCCAGTACCATCACCCTATTCACCTGCACGGACACACCTTTACTGTGCTGGAAATGGATGGCAAACCAGTCACACCATTTCACACTGACACCGTGTTGTTGGGTAAAAATGGCCACGCCAAGGCAGCGTTTGTGGCCGATAATCCGGGCCGATGGATGTACCATTGCCATGTTATTGAGCACATGAAAACGGGTCTGATGGGGTTTGTCGAGGTCACCTAACGAACAAATCACACACATGAAAAACGGCGAGCACTTGGCTCGCCGTTTTATGTCGCCCTTCAATTTTACCGGGGCAATTATCCGCCCTTCTCGGTTTTAAATCGGTTGACCAGCTCTGATAGCTCTGAGGCCACCATACGCAGCTCGGCAGCTGTGGCATTGGTTTGCTCTGCCGTTGATGCTGCACTGTTGGCACCTTCTAACACACTGGTCACATTCTGATTAATATCTTCCGATACTGAGTGCTGCTCCTCGGTGGCCGTGGCAATTTGTGCCGCCATGTCGTGAATTTGTCCTACCAAACTTTGGATGGTGTCAAAGACGCTCAAGGCCTCTTCCGTCGCCTCCGTGGTGGTTTGTGAGTGCTCAACACTGCCTTTCAGCTTCTCGGAAAGCTGATTCGTGCGCTGGGTTAAGGCCTGCAACAGCTCATCAATCTCTTCCGTTGATTTGGTGGTTTTTTGTGACAGCACCCGTACCTCGTCGGCCACCACGGCAAAGCCTCGCCCATGATCACCCGCACGCGCTGACTCAATCGCCGCATTAAGCGCAAGCAAATTGGTTTGTTCGGCAATGCCTCGAATGGTATCTAGCATGGCGGTGATATTATCGTTCTCTTTGGTCAGCTCAGCCATCGCGCTATCCGCTTCGTTTAGCGTGGTGGCCATTTCTTGCACCGCTGCGCGCGTATTATTCATCAAGGTCATGCCACGATCGACCTCCGACTGACACTGCTGGGCAGAATCCGCGGTCTGGTTACAGTTTTGCGAGACCTCGTTTGCCGTGGCCACCATTTGATGGAACGCAGTGGCAATTTGCTCTAACCCTGAGCGTTGTTGATGACTCGCACCGTCTAGCTGCTCGGCAAATTGGGTGGTGTTATCGGCATGAGATGACAGCTTAGTGGATCTGTCTTTGATACCAATGATCAGCTCTTGAATCACATCCACAAACTGATTAAAGGCACCCGCCGTTTTACCCAACTCATCCTGGCTGCGAACCGGTAAACGCTTGGTCAAATCACCATCACCGCTTGCCGCATCACTCAGCCCATCACTGACGGCAATGATAGATGCAGATATACGTTGAATCATAAAGTAACCAAGCACACCAAACACGACAACAAGGATCAGACTGATGGATAAAATAACGGTTTGCAGCCGGGTAACCTGGCCTAGAACTTCTTGCTGCGGCACAACCCCAATCAAACGCCAGCCACTTTCTGGTGCTTTGTATTGGTTGACAAAGTAATCTTCACCATCAAAAGAGACGGCGGTAAGTGACTCGCTAAAATTCCCACCGCTGTAAACACTGTCGACACTCTGGGCAGGTTCAAAGTTATTGTCTGGGTTGTTCGGGTCAGCAAGCACCGTGCCTGTGTCTTCCACTAGCACAATATACCCCGACTCGCCCAGGGTGACGTCGCCCAGCATGTTTGTCAGTGCTTCTAAGGTGACATCGACACCAATCACACCACTCAGGCCGTCTTGGGCTTGAAACTCCATTACATAATCAAGGAGGGGGGCCCCAGTATTCACATCTTGATACGCTGGTACACGAACTGGATTGTTGCCACTTCCCTGACCGGTTTGGTACCAAGGACGCTGACGAGGATCATAGTTGCCAGACTCCCCTTGCGGCCACTGAATGTACCCACCATCACTTAACCCAAGGAACACATACGCAAAATCTTCTCGTGACTCGCCCATCGCCTCTAGCAACCCATACGCCCGTGCCTCAGCAGGACTATTTTGCTTGGAGGTCATGGCTTTGGTCGATCCCATGTATTTGGTAACAGAGCTGTCTAAACGTTGAAGGGCGTCGCTGTTACCCAGAATCTTGGCGTTTGCCGCCAACCCTTCTAAGTAGAATTTAAACGCGTTGCCGATGTGCTGCATTTCTTTGTAGGAGCTTTGCTCATAGCTTTGCAACGTACTCGTTCGGAATTGATAGAGTGATACAATAGCGATGATAAGCGTGGGCAGGATAACGCCTGTCAGGACGACAACGAGTAAGCGCTTTTTAATACTCATACTGACCTCCGTCAGTGACAGCACATAGGAACATGTTGGTCAAAAGGTTAAGTGTGTTGTTTTAAATTAGAACAACCATTAATGACAATCTAATAAATAACGTATTTTCTCTCCCTTTTTCCACGAGACGGCATTGAGCTGATTGCTTTTTTAGACAAATGCAGTGGCTCGGCAGACACGGATTGCATGATGGCCAAAAAGCCATTACATTAGACAAGACTAAATTAAAAGGACAACTTCATGACCAAGAAAAACTATCAGGAAATCAATCAGCAACAACTGGCGCTCAATAAACAATTTAAAGCACACAGCAGTGACACCCTGTCCGCATTCGGACAGCTGCATCGGGCAGCAATGGCTGAAGGTGATCTCGATGTAAAAACCAAAGAGTTGATTGCACTAGGGATTGGTATTGCCGCGCGCTGCGATGGCTGTATCGGTGCCCACGTGGCCGCCGCCCTCAAACATGGCGCAACCAAACAAGAATGCGTAGAGGCCATTAACGTCGCGATCGTAATGGGTGGCGGCCCGTCATTGATATACGGCTCTCAGGCACTGGAGGCGGTCGAGCAACTGAGTGAGGCGTAGCGATTCATCGCCACCTATAAAGTGGACGTCGACTCATAAACAAAAACGCAGCCGTCTTTGGCTGCGTTTTTATCGACCTTCGCACTGACCGAGATCAGCCGCGATAATACCGCTGCGGTACAAAGGGCATTTTTTCGACTGTCATGGGCAGTTTTTTGCCACGTACTTCCGCGTATACCTCGGTGCCGGGGATAATAAACTCAGGTGGGAGGTAACCCATCGCCACGGGCATCTCTTTAGTAGGGCCAAAGGTGCCGCTGGTGACCACGCCAATTTCATTATCGTCTGCATCAAATAGCTTGCTGCCTTCACGCACAGGGGCTTTGCTTTGGCCCACCAGCCCAATGCGCTTGCGGCTCACCGCTTTGGTCGAAATTTGTTCAAGGATTATCGCCTCACCGGGGAAGCCACCCGCACGCTCACCATCCGCACGGCGCACTTTACTAATGGCCCAAATCAAGGTTGCTTCAACCGGCGTCGTGGTGGTATCCAGATCGTGCCCATACAGGCAAAGGCCGCACTCAAGGCGCAGTGAGTCACGCGCGCCGAGCCCAATCCATTCCACCTCATCGTGGGCTAACAGGGCTTTGGCGAGTGACTCTGCATGTTCGGCCGGTACAGACACTTCAAACCCATCTTCGCCGGTATAACCTGAACGACTCACCACGCAGTGAATGCCATCAATCTCAACAGGCTGAATGTCCATGAACACCATGTCATTCACCTTCGGGTTGAATGTCGCCAGCACTTGCGCCGCCTTCGGGCCTTGAAGTGCCAGTAAGGCGCGATCCTCAAGCACCTCGACGGAGACGTCTCCTGTCAAGTTATCGCGCAGGTGCTGAATATCCTGCGCTTTGCAGGCGGCATTCACGACTAAGAAAAGGTGATCGCCTAAGTTGGCAATCATTAAGTCATCCAAAATGCCGCCCTGCTCATTGGTGAATACGGCATAGCGTTGTTTACCTTGAGGGAGATCCAACACATCAACWGGGACGAGCGCTTCCAATGCTTTGGCCGCGTCTGCGCCATGAAGACGGATTTGCCCCATATGAGAAACATCAAACAACCCTGCATGCTCACGGCAATGAAGGTGCTCTTTGCGCACACCCAGCGGATACTGGACTGGCATGTCATAGCCAGCGAAAGGAACCATTTTTGCGCCCATATCAAGATGCAGGCTGTGTAACGGGGTCGTGAGTAACTCTGCCATTATTCTCTCCATATTGTGCCAGCGGGCATCTTGCCCACGTTAAGCAATGCGTTTATGTGGTTGGTTAAGACGCCGTTACCCATAAGATCAGTGCATCGTCATCACTGACGGAAGCTAGCATGTGTCCCATGGTGGCGTCGTAATATACGCTGTCACCCTCATTGAGCGTGATCGCTTCATAAAACTCAGAAAAAAATTGGATGCTGCCTTCCAGCACCAATAAAAACTCTTCACCGTCGTGTCGAATCCAGTCGCTATAWTCCTCAAAAGCACGTGCCCTGACCCGCGACTTAAACGGCATCATTTTTTTATTGCTTAGCTGTGTTGCCAACAATTCATGCTCGTACGTGCCAGTGGGATGCGCTTTACCCTGACCGGCAAACGTCACATCTCGCCGTCCCGTAGCTTGCCGTTTTTTGGGCGGGGCAAACAACTGCGGGATATCAATGTCCAATCCGTGCGCGAGTTTTTGCATGGCTTGAAAGGTGGGAGATATCTGCTCATTCTCAATTTTGGATAAGGTTGAACGCGCCAAGCCAGTGCGCTGGCTTGCCTCCTCAAGCGTCAGCCCAAGTCCGACCCTGACGGCTTTTAGACGCGGGCCCAGCCGCAATGGTGCAATGGGTTCGCGCGCGTCACCCTCGCGTTGCGATCGCTCAACCTGCATCGACGGGTACACATCCTGTGTTGATTGGTCTGTTGTCACCTGCTTTCGCCTCTATCGGTTGTCCCGCTGTATTTGCCGCTTTAACACTTTTAACAAAAAAGTTTCCTATCGGAAAATATCGATATCATAAACGTGACCTAGCCAGCGAATTGATCAAGGAAGCCAACCTGTCACTCTCACCCGGCACCTTGAGTTCATCATGATCTTACTCGTAAAAACAAGGCATTACAGAGATATTCATTAACCATTCACTTAATAAAAAGCGAGTATATTCCCCGGCGTTACTGGCATTGATTTGCAATTTACCCTCGCTTAGGATAAAAAGGCAAACGTTTGCTCCGTTGTTAGATAGTATCAACAGGAGGAGGTTTTGTCTCCAGGATCACAACATAGGTTTCTTATTGGAAATTTATTTTGCGGAAAAGTGAACGCTTAGGTACGTTAACAAAATGTTTAAATCAACAGTAAGCGCAATCATCGCCAATCTGTTGAATGCTACGTGAAGCAATGTCGGCATCGTCGATGTCAGGACAACAACAATCATGACAACAACGTACCTTACTGATTGAGGAGACAGGCCATGAGTCACAGCATGTTTGACCTGTTTAAGATAGGCGTCGGGCCATCTAGCTCACACACCGTTGGTCCGATGGTGGCCTGCGCACGCTTTAGCCACTATGCGGCGCAAACACTGTCCGTGACCGATATCGATCGTGTCAAAGTGGACTTATACGGCTCACTGGCGCTCACCGGGAAAGGCCATGCAACTGACGTGGCGTGTGTGATGGGGTTAATGGGCGAAATGCCTGCCACCATCGAGTCAGATGAAATCGATACCATGACCAAAATGGTCAAAAATGGTGGCGAGCTTCCTTTTGCGGGGCGCCACTATATTCGATTTAACTGGGAGGCAGATATTGCCTTTCACTATGACAAGGTGCTGCCCGAGCACCCCAATGGCATGACGGTAAGCGCCTTTAACAACGCAGGAGAGTGCCTTGTTCGCAAAACCTATTTCTCGGTAGGCGGTGGCTTTGTGGTGGAAGAAGGCGAAACCGATGCATTGGCAACAGATTTTGTCCCTCCTCACCCTTTTAATAGTGCGGCGGAGTTGCTTGACCAATGTGCAAAAACGGGCATGTCCATCAGTGAGCTGATGTTTACTAACGAAGTGGCACGCGCGCGATATCACGATAGTGGCGCCACACGTGACACGGTTAACCAGGGACTGGATCATATCTGGCAAGTGATGCGTGAGTGCATCGACAGAGGCATTAAACAAGGTGGCGTACTGCCAGGCGGTTTAAACATTAAGCGACGTGCCAAAGGCATGTACGACGCCATTCACGATAAACAAGCCCATGGGTTACCGACAGATACCAATGATTGGGTCAACCTCTTTGCGATGGCGGTTAATGAAGAGAATGCCGCCGGTGGCCGAGTGGTCACCGCTCCAACCAATGGCGCCGCGGGCGTGATCCCTGCCGTGCTTGCTTATTACGATAAGTTTGTCTCGCCCAAGAACCCAGATGGCATCCGTACCTTTATGGCGACCTCCGCGGCTATCGGCTCTTTATACAAGACCAATGCCTCTATTTCGGCCGCAGAAGTCGGTTGTCAGGGCGAGATTGGCGTGGCGTGCTCGATGGCAGCAGCCGGATTAGCCGCAGCCATGGGCGCAAGTAATCAACAAATTGAAAACGCGGCAGAAATCGGCATGGAGCATAATCTCGGCCTTACGTGTGACCCGATTGATGGCTTGGTGCAAGTCCCTTGCATAGAACGCAACACCATGGGCGCCGTAAAAGCGATTAACGCGACCCGGTTAGCCATGGGTGGCGACGGCGAGCATCACGTCTCGCTTGATAGCGTAATTAAAACCATGCATGAGACCGGGCTCGACATGATGAGTAAGTATAAAGAAACCTCACAGGGTGGCCTCGCCACCAATGTGATCCCGATTAATGTTGTGGCCTGTTAACCACCATCGCCAATAAGGAAAGCGCAATGAAACCGAGCTACCCAAATATAGAATTGGAGCAGTTTTTCTCCACTAACTTATCGGAGTCCGATGGTGCCGTGATGTCGGCCGTGCAGGCCGAGCACAAACGTCAACAACAGCAGATTGAGCTGATCGCCTCAGAAAACATCGTTTCGCAAGCGGTGATGCAAGCACAAGGCACTTGCTTGACCAATAAATACGCAGAAGGCTATCCAGGCCGTCGCTATTACGGCGGCTGCGAGCACGTCGATGAAGTCGAAGCCATCGCCCAGGCCCGTGCCAAACAGCTGTTTAGCTGCGAGTATGTCAATGTTCAGCCACACTCTGGCGCACAAGCCAACGGCGCGGTGATGCTTGCGCTGCTGCAACCTGGTGACACCATTTTAGGTATGTCACTCGATGCCGGCGGCCACCTCACTCACGGCGCGCGTCCTGCGCTATCGGGTAAGTGGTTTAATGCCGTACAGTACGGCGTGAGCAAAGATAGCTTAGAAATTGATTACGATGAGGTCGCGGTACTGGCCCGTGAACATCAACCTAAGATGATCATCGCTGGTGGCAGCGCGATCCCGCGTCCGATTGATTTTGCCCGTTTCCGCGCGATTGCCGATGAAGTCGGCGCGTACCTGATGGTTGATATGGCGCATATCGCTGGCTTGGTTGCTACTGGCGCCCATCGCTCGCCACTACCTCATGCGCATGTGGTCACTACTACCACCCATAAAACCCTGCGTGGCCCGCGCGGTGGCATGATCCTGACCAACCACGAAGACATCAACAAAAAGATCAACTCGGCCGTGTTCCCCGGCCTGCAAGGCGGTCCATTAATGCATGTGATTGCGGCTAAAGCCGTCGCATTCGGTGAGGCGTTAGAGCCTGAGTTTAAATTGTATATTGATCAAGTAGTTGCTAACGCCAAAGTCTTGGCCGAAGTACTACAAACACGTGGCTGCGACATCGTCACCGGCGGCACCGATACCCACTTGATGCTCGTTGACCTACGCCCCAAAGGCCTAAAAGGCAACCAAGCGGAGCAGGCGCTCGAGCGCGCTGGGATCACCTGTAACAAGAACGGCATCCCTTTCGATACCGAAAAACCCATGATCACCTCCGGCATTCGCCTCGGCACCCCCGCGGGCACTAGCCGCGGATTTGGTACCCAGGAGTTCCACCAAGTTGGTCAGTGGATTGGGGACGTGCTCGATGCCTTAGTCGAGGCACCAGAAGGCAACGCCGAGGTTGAGGCACGCGTGCGTAAAGAAGTACAGCAGCTGTGTGCCCGTTTCCCGCTTTATCGCCAATAAATGGCGGCCCGACGCCATAAACAGTCTTGCAACGACGTAGCCAATACCATTGCCACGTACGTAATTAACACACAGGAGGCGGTGTAATCGCCCAAACACCGCCTCATTTTACATTGTAAATCGCTCAACGATTGAGCAGCTCGTATTAAAGCAGGAGAGTAACAAATGGACGCGACACTAAAGTTTTCTGAAAGCCATGAGTGGGTCAAAGACAATGGCGATGGCACTGTCACTATGGGGATCACCGATCATGCCCAAGGCCTACTTGGCGATGTCGTGTTTGTCGATCTACCTGAGGTGGGTGACAGTACTGAAAAAGGTGAAGGCTTTTCATTGGTGGAGTCGGTAAAAGCCGCATCAGATATTTATGCGCCGGTTGATGGTGAAGTAGTCGCCATTAATGAAGATCTAGAAGATAGTCCAGAACTGGTCAACGAAGAACCTTTTGAGGGCGGCTGGATTGCCAAGATTAAGCTGGCAGACGACACCAACTTGGATCATCTGATGGACGCGGACGCCTATACCGCCGCAATCGACGACTAATTCAGGACGAATACCATGACGCAGACTCGTTTACTCGATAGCCTGGTGGCCGATAATGATTTTATCGCGCGCCATAATGGCCCAAATACCCAACAGCAAGATGCCATGCTGGCGGCGATCAATGCCACCAGCCTTGAGCATGTGATTGAAGAAACCGTTCCTGCGGATATCCGTTTGCCAAAGCCGCTTAATCTGAGCGCGCCGAAAAGCGAAACCCAGATGCTGGCGGAACTGAGCGACATTGCCGCGCAAAATACCATTAAGCGCAGCCTGATCGGCCAAGGTTACTATCACACACATACTCCACCGCCTATTTTACGCAATGTGTTGGAAAACCCGGGCTGGTATACCGCTTATACGCCCTATCAGCCCGAGATCTCGCAAGGCCGACTCGAATCCTTGCTGAACTTCCAGCAAATGGTGATGGACTTAACGGGGATGGATTTAGCCAACGCGTCGCTGCTCGACGAAGCCACCGCGGCTGCGGAAGCCATGACCCTGTGTAAGCGTGGCGGCAAGCACAAAGGCAACGCCTTTTTTGTTGCCAGCGACGTGCATCCACAAACCTTGGATGTGATTAAAACGCGCGCCAACTTCTTAGGCTTTGACATCATTGTTGATGACACGGACAAGCTGGATCAGCACGATGTATTTGGCGCCCTACTCCAATATCCCGGCACCACGGGTGAAGTGCGCGATCTCAGTGCGCTTATCGCGGAAGCGCAAAGCAAGAAGACGCTGGTCGCGGTTGCTACCGATCTGCTTTCACTCACTTTGCTTAAAGCGCCGGGTGAAATGGGCGCGGATGTGGTGATTGGCTCCGCACAACGCTTTGGTGTGCCTATGGGTTACGGTGGCCCACACGCGGCCTTTATGGCGACACGTGACAAGCTCAAGCGCACCATGCCAGGCCGCGTGATTGGCGTATCGGTCGATAGCAAAGGCAACCAAGCCTTGCGCATGGCGATGCAAACGCGCGAGCAACATATCCGTCGTGAAAAAGCGACTTCCAATATTTGTACCGCCCAAGCCTTGCTGGCCAACATGGCCGCTTTTTACGCGGTCTACCACGGTCCCGACGGTTTGAAGAAGATTGCCCGCCGTGTGCATCATCTGACCGCGCTGTTCGCCAAATCGGTACAAGCGGCCGGGTTGAGCCTTGCGCACGACAGCTTCTTCGATACCGTGACGTTTAACACGGGCGAGCAAACCGATGCCTTGTACCAACAAGCGCAAGATGCTGGTTTTAACTTGCGTAAACTGGATGGCCAACTTGCCGCGAGCTTTGATGAAGCGAGCACGCTGGCAGAAGTCAATCAATTGCTTACCGCACTCACCGGTCAAGGCAATGCAGAAGCCGTGGCGAGCGACATTGAAGCTGATGAATTGGCCGCGATCCCTGTCGTATGCCGCCGCAGTAGCGCGTACCTAACGCACCCTGTCTTTAACCGCTATCACAGTGAAACCAAGCTGATGCGGTATATGAAGGCGCTGGAAAACAAAGACTTTTCCCTCACCCACGGCATGATCCCGCTAGGTAGCTGTACCATGAAGCTAAACGCCGCGGCCGAGATGATCCCTGTCACTTGGCCAGAGTTTGGCGCCCTGCATCCGTTTGTGCCATTGGAGCAAGCCAAAGGCTATCAAACACTGGGCAAATCACTGCGTGACATGCTGTGTGAAATCACTGGCTACGACGAGATCTCCATGCAGCCCAACTCAGGCGCACAAGGTGAGTATGCGGGCTTAATCGCGATTCAGCGCTACCATGAAAGCCGTGGCGACAGTCACCGCAACGTAWGCTTGATCCCAAGCTCCGCGCACGGTACCAACCCTGCCTCCGCGGCCATGGTTTCGATGAAAGTGGTTGTTGTAGGCTGTGATGACGATGGCAATATCGACATTGACGATCTGAAAGCCAAGATCGACAAACACCGCGATGCGCTCTCTTGCATTATGATCACCTACCCATCGACACATGGTGTGTACGAAGAAACCGTGCAACAAGTGTGCGAGCTGGTGCACGAGGCAGGCGGCCAAGTTTACTTGGATGGCGCCAATATGAATGCGCAAGTGGGGCTGACCACGCCGGGTTACATTGGCTCAGACGTCTCGCATCTCAACCTGCACAAAACCTTCTGTATTCCACACGGTGGTGGTGGCCCAGGTATGGGGCCGATTGGGGTGAAATCGCACCTCGCGCCTTTCCTTCCCGGCCATGTGGAGCAAGGTGACGAATGTGCCGTGTCGGCCGCACCAATGGGCAGTGCCTCGATTCTTCCTATATCATGGGCGTACATTGCCATGATGGGTGAACAAGGCCTAACGCGCGCGACCGAGTTGGCGATTCTCAGTGCCAACTATGTGATGGAGCGTCTGCGTCCCTACTACCCCGTGCTTTATCGCGGCAAAAACGGACGCATTGCGCACGAATGTATTATCGACATTCGTCCGCTCAAAGAGGCATCCGGTATCAGCGAAGAAGACATCGCCAAACGCTTGATGGATTATGGCTTCCACGCGCCGACCATGTCGTTCCCGGTGGCGGGTACGCTGATGGTTGAGCCGACCGAAAGTGAAAGCCAAGAAGAATTGGATCGCTTTTGTGATGCCATGATTGCCATCCGCGAGGAAGTTGCCAAGGTGCAAGACGGTGAGTGGGCGCTGGAAGACAACCCATTGGTCAATGCGCCCCATACCCAAGCGGATCTGATGGCTGACGAGTGGTCTCACGCCTATTCCCGTGAGTTGGCTTGCTTCCCATCCGCTCATAGCAAAGCAAGCAAATACTGGCCATCGGTCAACCGTGTCGATAACGTCTACGGTGACCGCAACCTGATTTGCTCTTGCCCTAGCATTGAAAGCTATATGGATGAGTAATCCACTAATCACAGATAACCAAGTTAGAAACTAACTTAATAAACGAAAGGCGAGCCGCTCGGCTCGCCTTTTTCTTTTAGAGACGCGAAGCAAAGCTTACACTAGACCACATGGGACAGGAACGGGTGCGCATAACATTGACCTTGCGTTGATGAGTCAATCTCGGTCAGGTGCCGTGTTGCGCGATACAAGAAGGATCAAGACTAGAAGTTAAACACTCGTACGTCTTCGTTGCGCATAATCCGGCTGATCTGTGGTGGCTTAGCCACTGAAATCCCGGATCGCAATGCTGCTTTTCCTTTGTCGCTGTTAGGTAAAAATAATGCGCACACACTCACATTAGCGCCGCCTTGTTTCAGCTTCATCATTAGTTGTTCTGGGGTAACGTTTTTGGGCTTTAATGGCGCGTTTTCAGTATCTTTAAACGCTAATTCACCGGCTTTCCCACACAGCAACACATCAACATGCGTCCCTTGGGCCTGCATCGTATTCGCTAATACCATAGCCATTCCTTGTGTTTGCAATTCGCCACTGTTAACCATTACCAACGCTTGTTCCACCGAATCCGTCGATGCTTGAGCGGCCCCCGTGAGCAAACCTAGTCCAAATAGGCTGCCGATTATTCGTTTCTTGTTCATGATGCACTCCTTTTTATAACTCATCAAAACATTAGCACATTCTAATAATTGGCATCGTTTGAATCCAACATTGTGTTAACCCACTAGAAAAAGCGTGATGCTGAATGCAATCAATTTACATACAACCAATAAATCGGTCATCTAAGTGGAGGTTGACTTCGTACCGAGAACTATTATCTATCTATAGGGATCCACTATGCTCTCATTTTTAAAGCCGAATCCAGTTAAAAAGCTAAAAAAACAGTACGACGCTAAACAACAACAAGCCTTTGAGGCCCAGCGCAATGGCGATATCAGAGGTTACTCACTACTCACCGAAGAAGCGGAAAAGATTGACCAACAAATCAAAGAATTGGAAAACAACGCTTAGCCATTTGAGACATGGCTAAACTGCCGTTTTACCAAGCGTTGATACAGAGGGCAGCGCACCAGCAGGTCGGTATGGCTGCCTATATCCACCAGCTTACCTTGATCCATCACTACAATGTGGTCAGCATGCTGAATGGTCGATAAGCGGTGAGCGATAATCAAGGTGGTGCGATCCCGCATTAAAGCCGCCAAGCCTTGCTGCACCGCATGCTCACTTTCACTATCCAGCGCGCTGGTGGCTTCATCGAGCAATAAAATCCGTGGGTCCTTGAGAATTGCGCGGGCAATCGCAATTCGCTGCCGTTGGCCGCCCGAAAGCCGCACGCCTCGCTCACCTAAAAAGCTGTGATAACCATCCGGTAATTGCTGAATAAAGGCATCAGCGTGCGCTTGAACGGCCGCCTCTTTCACCGCTTGCTCACTGGCGTTTGGCCTGCCGTAGCGGATGTTTCCTATCACATTATCGCTAAACAATGCCGGTTGCTGCGGCACCAGAGCCATTTGTTGGCGCAAGGCTTGCGGGGACAAGAGGCGAATATCTTGCCCGCCTAGCATAATCGCGCCTGACTGCGGATCATAAAAGCGTTGCAGTAATTCAAATACGGTGGTTTTTCCCGCTCCCGACGGCCCCACTAACGCCACGACTTCGCCGGGCTGAATAGCAAGGTTCAGCGTATCAATCGCCGGCTGATAGGGCCGCGTGGGATAATGAAAGTGCACCGCTTCAAAGCGAATATCATTGCTCAGTGATTGGGCATCAACAATCGGTGAGGTAGCGGGAGTACGAATATGACTTTGCACGTGTAAAAGCTCCACCAAACGCTCTGTTGCGCCTGCCGCGCGCTGCAACTCCCCCATCACTTCCGACAAGGTGGCCATCGAAGAGGCAACCATGATGGCGAAAAATACAAAGGCGCCCAAATCGCCTGCCGACATGGTGCCTTGAATCACATCGCGCCCGCCGACCCATAACATGCCAGTAATGGCGCTGAACACAATCACGATCACCCCGGAAATAAGAATGGCTCGTTGTTTTACGCGCTCGCGTCCGATCTGATAGGCACGCTCCACCTCTTGCCCAAAGGCGGCTTTAGCGTGATCTTCTACCGCGAAGCTTTGCACGGTTTTAATATTGGTGATGGCTTCGCCGGCATAGCTGCCTACATCCGCCATCGAATCTTGGCTTTGCCGCGACAGCGCCCGCACACGACGGCCATAGATAAGTATTGGCACCAAAATAAAAGGCACGGAGGCCAACACAATCAACGTTAGTTTAATATTGGTGGCAAACAGCATGATGATCGCGCCCACACACATTAACGCACTGCGCATCGCCATGGAAAAAGAGGAGCCGATGATATTCTGCAGCAAGCTGGTATCTGTGGTGATCCGCGACATGATCTCGCCACTGCCGTGGGTTTCAAAATAACTCGGATGCAGATCAATCACATGATCAAACACCGCTTGGCGAATATCAGCACTGACCCGCTCACCCACTGATGACACCAGATAGAAGCGGAAAAAGGTGCCGATCGCGATTAATACCGTGATCAGCAAAATAAACTGTACCGCATTACCCAACTCAACCAGTGATTGCTGTGCAAAGCCTTGGTCGATCAAAAGCCGAACGCCGTGTCCGACCGAGAGTGTTAATGATGCGGTAAAAACCAAAGCCAGCAATGCCGCGCTCACTTGCCAACGGTAAGGGCGGATAAACGCAATCAGCTCCCACAAAACGGTCAGATTTTTACTGTTGCGACTTGAAGCAGATGGTGTCGAAGCGGTGTGTGTTGAAGCGGAATTGGCCATAAGCTCTACTTAGTGCTGTCCTTGCACATTTAGGGGCGGGTGAGCAAGATCATTAACTCGCTGCACCCTCACGTGTCAACAATTCACATATTCAGACGCACATTTGATATAACCAACCTCAATCATCGAATCAATAGGGGCAGACTTTGATCATACCGGATGGATAATATCAGTAAGTTAAGCGATATCTTTAGC